>JAAZVJ010000045.1 GCA_018623675.1 Synechococcus sp. HW_metabat.54
CGGCGATGGAAGCTGCCCAGCGCCAAGGGCGGCTGAGGCTGCTGGCCCATGGCGAGCAGGTGGGTTACACCATTTTTGAAACCACCGATCAGCGACAACTGATGCATCTGGGCCACCCCGAGTACAACGCGGGGCGGATCCTGTCGGAGATGGAGCGGGACAAGGCGCGTGGCGACGTGCCCCCTCCCGAGAATTTCGATTCCGATCATCCACAAACGCTGTGGCGCTCACACCGAAACCTGCTGTTCCAACAGTGGGTTTGGTTCTGTTATCAGCGGGTCAGCCTGAGCGGCTAACCCGCTGGTTCCATCACTCGTAAATCACCGTGCAGCGGTACCTGCTGGACTCACGCACTTGCAACTCTTCGCAGCGCGAGTCGACAATCTGCCTGCCTCGAGGCACCTTGTTCTCCGCTTGCCGTAAGGCAGCGTCTTCATTCCAAACAGAATCCGAGGTGACGGATCCTGCAAGCAGGTGAGGTTGATGGAAGGCAAGGGTGATCAATCCAGCCATGCACGCCGTGACACGTGTTCTGAACTTCATGCTCATAGCCAAACGTTCCAAATCAGTTTTGACTCTTACGCCTTGGTAGCAGTTTTGATGTGTCTTGTTGGATGCTGACTCAAACTGTCTCGATTCAGTTCCCGCTCCAGAGCTTCAATCCGCCTCTCTCGGAGGCAATGACGGCAACCGCCGGTGGTTTGAAGATGTTTCTCTGGGGTGATGCAGATCAGCTGCACCGGGTGTTTACGGCAGCGGATTTTGACCGGACTTTTGTAGCTGCGGTAATGAATATCGGTGTAATCGAAGCGATCTCCGAAGCGCTGGGCAGCGCGCTCTAGAAATTGCTCTTTGGTGATCCGCGCTCCCATAGCCGGAATCTATGGGCTGATCGCTGCCAAGGCCGGTGCAGCGTTATGGCTTGTTACGCGCTCACCCCGGGATTGAGTCGCTGGGCGAGCCCGTTCAGAACTTGTTGCGCACTCGTCGATTCGTGGGCTTGCACCGTCCGTTGCCGCTCCTCAGAGTCCAGGGTTTCCAGCCATTGCTCCTGGCGGAGCCGGACGGACCAATCCGCTTCTGAAGGGTCTTGACCGTGTTGTTGGCGGCTCTCCAACCGTGCGCGGGCCGTGGATTGGGAGCAGAGGCACTCCACGATCGCCCAAGGCCTCTGCAGTTGTTCGGCCAACTGGATCATCACCTTCCGTTCTTGGTGTCGCAGAAACGTGGCATCCACGATCACGCTGTACCCGCTCTGTAGGCAGCGCTTCACTAACGCGGGCAGTTGCTCCTGAAAGAGCCATTGGCTGATCTCCTTGCGGTAGCGATCGCCAGTCCATCGGGGTGGATGGCCGTTCGCCTTGCTGAAGGCGCGCGCCCGTTCCCGGTCGGAGCGAATCCGCACAGCGCCAAGGGGTGCCATCAGCTCTTGGCTCAGGGTGGATTTGCCGCTGCCGCTGAGACCATGCATCAGCACCAAGGCTCCTGAAGCGCTGCCTTCCTTGCTGGCAGCGGACTGCAGATAGCGGCCCAGTTCCTGCTCGAGCCTGCTGCGCTGATTAGGGTCCTTGCTGGTGTCGAGCTGCAGGGCACTCACCTTGGCCCTCACCATGGAGCGATAGGCGTGATACCAGGGCCAAAGGTCAAGGCCGTCGTAGGCACCTGTGCACTCCAGCCATGCGTTCAGCAGTTGGTTGGCCTTGATCGCTTCCCCCTTGCTCTCCAGATCCATCACTAGAAAAGCCATCTCACTGATGGGATCGATCCAGCGCAGCCGGGCACTGAAGTCGATGGCATCGAACACCTCCAGTTGATTGCGCTGATCAATGCGGATGTTTCCGCAGTGAAGATCGCCGTGGCACTCACGGATCGCCCCGCTTTGTTGGCGTGCTGTGAACCGGTTGGTCAGTTCCTGTTGCTTGGTTTCGGCCCAGCGGCGATGCCGTTCGAGTTGGTGGCGCTGCTCTGGGTCGACCAGCAGTCCGTCCAGCACGCTCAGATTGGTGAACACCGGTTCGCTCACGCTGTCTGAAGTCCCGAGAGGACTCGTGGAGGGTGCGATGGGGGCCTGTTGGTGAAATTCCCCAAGCTCCCAAGCCAGGGTTGTGATTTGGGAGTCAGAGACGCTGCCCCTGCTGAGCGCTGCACTCAGGAGCTGATCGGAGTCGAACTGCCGCATCTGGACGGCCGCGTCGATGACCTGCTCTGTGGGCCATTCGCTTTGATCGCCTTCAAGCCGGCCGATGGAGGCTTTTGCCGCAGGGCCCAGGATTGGAACAACCCCGAGGTAGAGGTCTGGGGCAAGTCGTCGGTTGAGACGGAGCTCCTCCCTGCAATAGAGCAAGCGTTCCTCAAAGGAGGAGGCTTGCACGAACCCAAAACTGACCGGTTTTTTGATCTTGTAAGCGAAGCGGCCTGTGAGCAGCACCCAGGAAATGTGTGTTTCAACGATGTCCACCCCATCGACGGGATGGGGATAGGCCTCCGGCCGTAGCAGCGCTTGGATGATGGGTGGGTGGTGTTGGCTGTCTGGAGCCACAGCAATCAGGCAGCGTCCATCAGCATGGTCGCAGTTGTGGATTCCAGACGCGATGGCGACGGTGCCCTGGACCCTGCACAGCGCCTGGCTTCCATCGCTGGAGTCGCAGGATTGGTTAAAGGTGCTTCAGGGGCAGTTGGCTTGGGAGCAGCCGGAGGTGCTGGTGTACGGGAAGCGCCATCCCACACCACGTCTCGCTGCTTTCCTTGCTGACGAGGGTGTGTCTTACCGCTACAGCGGGGTGCTCCACCGCGGATCAGGCTGGCCTGTCTGGTTTCTTCCGTTACTTGATCAGGTGAATCAGCAGTGCAGCACCCGTTTCAACGGCTGTTTGTTCAATTGTTATCGCAACGGTGATGACCGCATGGGCTGGCATGCCGATGACGAGCCAGAAATTGATGCATCGCAGCCGATTGCGTCGTTGTCGTTAGGGGCAACACGCACCTTTCAGCTCAAGCAACGCCGTGGAGATGAGCGCCACAGCCTGGAGCTTGCCGATGGAGATCTCTTGGTGATGGAGCCCCCATGTCAGGAGGACTGGGTGCATGCATTGCCTGTGCGTAAGCGGGTGTCGACGGTGCGTGTCAATCTCACTTTCAGGGTGTTCCAAGCGGCCTGAGCAGGCAGAACCACCAAAGAGGAACGCTGATCATCGCCAGCAAGGTGCTGTTCAAAATCAATCGTGCGGCCAATGCAGCATCCCGGCCGGCATGTTCTGCCATTAGCAACACGGAGATGGCGGCAGGCGCTGCTCCCTGCAGCACCAGGGCCTGTTGCATCTGTACGGGAAGGACCAGCAGGTTGCAGAGAAGCCAGACCCAAAGAGGAAACAACAGCAGCTTGCAAGCCAGTGCCCATCGCAATTGGGTGGCGTAGGGGCTGCCAGTGTTGAACGCCGAGCTGGCTTGGTCGTTGGATTGATGGCCCTGGATGGCTCCAAGGCGCATACCCACCACCACCAGTGCGAGCAGGATCACCACGCGAGATGGCCACCAAAGCACCGTGGCAACGGCGTCGTGCCAGGGCGTGGCTTGCACAACCAGTGCAGCCATTAATCCCCGCGTGGCAGGACTCGCGGTGAGATGGCCCACCAAGTCCTGCGTGCCACAAGCTTTGCGCTGGAGCCAGAATGGACCAAGGCTCCAGGCCAAAAGCGTGGCCCCCAGGTCGTAGCCAATGCTCACCGGTAAGGCCTGGCTGGGCAATAACGCCAAGGCCACGGGAATACCGAAGTAGGCGGTGTTCCCAAGGGTGGAGCCAATTTGTAATGCAGGGCTTTGGACGGGCCTGAGCCGATTCGGTAGGCACTGGATCACCAGCATCCAAATGGCGATAGCCGTGGCCGCAATCAAGGCGGTGATCGCCAGGTCCCAGTGAATACCCCCTTTGAGGAGGAGGCCAGTCACACTCAGCGGGACCCCAAAGCGCACGAGGGGGCTGGCCAGTGGTCGGGTCCAGTTGGGGCGAAGGTGTCCGATCCAGAACCCCAGTGCCAGAGAGGGAATCAGCTCAACGAACAGCCGGACGATGGGGCTTGGGGGGCGAAATTACCAAAAACCTTAGGCAGCACATCACTTTCCTGCTTGTGCCAAAGTGGCTATTGTCCATTGACGGGTTGGAGATGGTCTGCTCCTCGGCTCCTTCCTGTTCAATTCCGCTGCACATTGTGCAGTTGCGGCAGGCGTTGCGTCGTCGTCTCGAGCAGTTGCGCGAACTTCTCTCCCATCAAGTGGAGACCCTCCCGCTGGGTAATGAAGCTTGGATGCAGACCGAGCGCGAGCTTGTGGCCGCTGAGGAAGCGATGCGCCAGCTCTCCGAGCGTCATCGCTAAAGGAATTTGTTGTTGAGTAGTCGTTTGAATTCGAGTTTTTGTAGGGAACGGCCGGAGTAGGTGGTGTTATCACTTAGCTGCCAGTCATTCATCCCTTGCCGATGCAGTCTCTGACGCTATAAATACCGGGTTGCTTAATGATCAATGCTGACTGGCGCTGAATTGCTCGCGAAAGTGAAGGAGCTGGGTGATGCTTCCAAAACAGACCTCGCCACGGCATGCGGTTACGTCTCCAAGAAAAAAGACGGATCTGACCGTGTGAATTTCACGGCTTTTTACGAAGCTCTTCTCAATGCCAAAGGCATTGAACTGGGTTCAGGAACGGCTGGTATCGGCAAAGGTGGCCGAAAACTGTCTTACATCGCCAAGGTGCAGGGCAACGGAAACCTTCTCATCGGCAAGGCTTACACCGCCATGCTCGACCTCAAGCCTGGTGATAACTTCGAAATCAAACTGGGCCGCAAGGTCATTCGTCTGATTCCTGAAGGCGGTATCGACGGAGAAGAGTGATCCACCCTTGATTCAAGGCTGAGCCAGGGATTCGTCCCTGGCTTTTTTGATGAGTGGGTTAATCGATCTGTCGCAAGAAGCGCCTTGTTCGTTCTTCCTTGGCCTGGGTGAAAAACGTGGTTGGGTCGGAGCACTCAACGATGCGTCCTGCATCCATGAACATCACCCGATCCGCCACCTCCCGCGCAAAGCTCAGTTCATGGGTGACCACCACCATGGTCATTCCTTGATCTGCCAAGGACCGCATGGCATCGAGAACTTCTTTCACCCGCTCGGGATCAAGGGCGCTGGTGGGCTCATCAAAGAGCATCACTTCCGGCTTCAAAGCCAAAGCTCGCGCAATGGCGACCCGTTGTTGTTGCCCTCCGCTGAGTTGAGCCGGATACTTCTCGGCTTGCTCAGCAATGCCCATCTGCTCCAGGAGCAGCATGGCGTGTTCCCTGGCGGTTGGCGCTGACTGCCCCTGCACCCGCATTGGAGCCAGGGTGATGTTCTCCAGGATGGAGAGGTGGGGAAACAGGTTGAATTGTTGGAACACCATCCCCACCCGTTTACGAATGCGTTGGATTTGCCGGGGATCTGCTTCGGCGTCGAGGCGAAGCCCCAGCACATCAAGATGGCCTGAGTCCAGGCTTTCCAGGCCATTGAAGGTTCGAATCAACGTGCTTTTTCCGGAGCCGGACGGTCCCATCAGCACCAGAACTTCTCCTTGGCGCACCTCCAGGCTCACCTCATCAAGGGCACGGTGGGCGTTCGCGTAGGTCTTCGTGATGGCGTGGGCCGTAATTGCCGTAGAGATCGACTGGTTCATGGCTGAATGAGGGGTCAGACGGAGTGGCGGGACATCGGTGGACCACTGCGTTCAATGCGACGTGCCAACAGGGCCATGGCGGTGCAAAACAGCCAATACAACACCCCTAGCCACACGTAGACCTCAAGATGGCGACCAATAAAGGCCGGATTGGCCAGCAGGCTGCGGCCAATCCCCAGCAGTTCCACCAGGCCGAGTAAGGCCATCAGGCTGGTGTTTTGCATCAGACCGATGGCCTGATTGGTGAGGGCGGGTACGGCGATGCGTAGGGCCTGCGGTAAGACCACAAAGCGCAGACTTTGCAGTTCACTGAGGCCGAGAGCTGAGGCTGCTTCGTTCTGGGTTGCGGGGATCGATTGGAGTCCTCCACGCACGTCTTCGGCGACATAAGCCGCCGCAAAGAGGGCGAATGCCACAACGGCACGCAGCACGCGGTTGATTTCAATTTCCACCGGCAAAAAGAGGGGGATCAACAGTTGGCCGAAAAACAGCACGGCGATCAGCGGTACTGCCCGCATGAGGTCGATGTACAGGCGACTGCTGAGTTGAATCAACGGCAAGCTGCTGGTTCGCCCAAGGGCGAGAAGAATGCCTAAGGGCAGTGCGAGGGCTGCGCTTGTGGTGGTGAGAAGAAGCGTGAGGCTGAGACCGCCCCAGGCCCGGCTGGGCACGCTGCTCAAACCGAGCCCTCCTCCCAACAGAGCAATCCCCATCGGGATCATCGCGATCCAGCACCAGGGCAAGCAGCGTTGCAACCAACGCAGTAAACCTCCCTGTGCCGGCTTTAAAAGGGTGATCAGTGTGAGTGCGGCAAGTGCTCCCATCCAGAGTTGCGGACGCCAGCGTTCGTCAGCTGGGTAACTGCCATTGAGGTACAGGGGCAGGTTGGAGCTGACCACTGACCAATCGGCTGCCTTCCAGGCCCAAGTGGCGCTGTTCCAAGCGGCCCATGCAATCAAAACAACCACCACCAAACTGATGGCTGTGTCCAACGGGTGACGACGGGTGTGTCGCCACAGCTGGCGGCCGTGGGCAGGCAGGTCGAGTGGCACTCCTCGTTTCGATGCTTGTCGGAGCCACGCCTGCACGGACAGCCTCACCAAGGGGGATGGCCAGGCTATCGCTGAGCACAGGGGGCTCTGCTTGGTGTTCCGGGGCGTCAAGCCTTCGTGCGCTGACCCCTGCGCACCACCGTTTGATTCAGCAGTTGCATGGCAGCATTAATCAGCAGATTCAGCAGAAGGAAGCTGAGCAGAAGGAGCAAAAATCCTTCGATAGCTCGCCCGGTTTGCGTGATGGTTGTGTCACTGACTGCGTACAGATCCGCGTAGCCAACAGCAATCGCGAGGGTGCTGTTTTTGGCCAGATTCAGGTACTGACTTGTCAGTCCCGGAAGGATGGCGGGAAGTGCTTGCGGTAAGACCACCCTGCGCAAGCCCATCCGCTCCGAGAGCCCAAGACTGCGGAAGGCCTCCCACTGTCCACGCGGTACGGCGTCCAGTCC
>JAAZVJ010000046.1 GCA_018623675.1 Synechococcus sp. HW_metabat.54
GAACGCCAGGGTGGTCGCGTTCAGATGGGGGTCTTGGCAGCCAAGGCCAGTCCGAAGCAATCGGTTGTATTGCATGAGGAAACCTCTGCGCCGATGCATGCTTTGTTGAGCCTGGCCAACACGGAAAGTCACAACTTCACGGCGGAGGTTTTATTGCGCCAGGCCGCTGATGCATGGGATGTACGCCAAGCATCACACCGTGCATTCCAGTGGATGAGACAACAGTCCCTACCGGTGAATGGTCTGCGTATTACGGATGGCAGTGGCCTTTCCCGGGGCAATCGCGTGACCAGCCGAACCCTGGCGGCATTACTGATGCGGATGAACCAACATCCACTGAGTGCCTACTACAGGGCTTCGATGGCCATTGCCGGGCGCCGAGGAACACTGCGGAACTATTTCCGTGGCACGAGCCTTGCAGGACGTTTCCATGGCAAGACGGGAACTCTCACGGGGGTGCGTTCCGTCAGTGGAATCCTGGAAACGAGAGCGGGATTGCGCTTCGTAAGCATGATTTCGAACGGAGCCCCAAACCCAAACAGCACGATTGGGCAGGTGCTCCGCTCGGTGCAGCAGTTCAGCCCGTGCCCTTCATCGACCTGAGCCGTGAAGCAGCACGCCGGGCACGGGTGATCGGCACTGCTTCATTGCCCTGACGCTCGCCGCCAGTTGTGCGTCCTGCGGACCCGGTATCGGCGGGACGAATGGCCTGGATTTTGACCAATTCTTGGCGACCAGAAAGCACCACCTGAGCCATCTCTTTCAGGCGACCTTCCAGTTCTCCCAAGGTCTGCTCGGCGTAACGGTTCGCGCCATCTTGAACGGCTACAGCTTCCTGGCGAGAGCGCTGAATCAGGCTTTCACATTGCTGCTGTGTTTGCTGGCGGTACTGAAGGGCTTCCTGATGAAGACGCTCAGCTTCCGACTGGGCTTCCTGCTGGACCCGCACACTTTCCTGACGCACCTGTTCCAGCTCCTGGAGCGCTTGCTGGCGATTGCGCTCGTGTTGTTCACCAAGCTGACGCTTGAGCTCGATCGCTTCCTGATCAAGCTGCTGACGACGCTGCAGTGCCTCCTGCTCGAGCTGTTGGCGGCGGGTTGCAAACTGCTGCTCCAGCTGAGACAGCTTGGTTTGCATCTCGTGCTCTAACTGAGCGGATTGCTGTCGCGTGGTCTGAAGCAACTGCTCGCATTGTTGGCGAGCCTGCTCCCGCAATTCATTCACCTGACGCTCGGCTTCCTGACGGATCGACGCTGTATTAACGAGCTGGTCGCGTTGCTGCTGGGCCTTTTGAACAATCTCGTCAGCCTGTTGCTTGGCAGTGGCGATGAACTCATCGCGCTTCTGGAGCAATTGATCGGCTTGGTTGACCTGAGCTGGAAGGGTTTCACGAACAGCGTCCAGCAGCTCAACGGCGTCTTGTTCGTTCACCAGACGACCGCCGCTGAAAGGAATACGACTCCCCTCAAGCAGGATCTCCTCCAGCTGATCGAGCTGGTCGAGCACCGGGAACCGTATCTCGCTCATGACATCGAGGCTGGGAAAGGCAAATTAAAGAGCCTCGCGAGGTCATCCGCCACCACTGAGGGGACCATGTGGCCGACTGGCCCCCCAAACCGGGCCACTTCCTTCACGACAGAACTACTGAGAAAGCTGTGATGGGCGGAGGTGGCAAGAAACACGGTCTCGAACTCCGCCGACAGAGAACGGTTGGTGTGGGCAATTTGCAGTTCGTATTCGAAGTCGCTCATGGCTCTCAGACCGCGCAAGATCAAATCAACGCCGTTGTTCCGGGCACACTGAACGGTGAGACCGTCGAAGCTGATCACCTCAACACCCTTGAGATGGGCGGTGGCTGTGCGGATCTGAGCAAGACGCTGTTCAAGCGGAAACGCGGGCGTTTTGCCGGGGTTCTGGAGGACAGCAACCACCACCTCCCCGAACAGAGCGCACCCCCGCTCAATCAAGTCCAGGTGACCAAGGGTTAGGGGATCAAAACTGCCTGGATAGAGCGCTCGCATTGCCAGCACGCAATTGCCCGGATCCTATGCAGCCTTCCTGACTAGATTTCCGGCACTGCTGTTTTTCAGACCATGAGCCTCGACGCTGAAGCCAAGAAGGTGCTCCTGCGCAAGATCCCCCATGGCCTGTTCATTTGTGGTGTGCGAGAGGGCGATCAGGTCAATGGGTTCACGGCCAGTTGGGTGACCCAGGGATCGTTCGAGCCGCCGCTTGTGGTGATGGCCGTTCGCAGTGACAGCACCAGCCACGGAATGATCGAACGCACGGGTCAGTTCTCTTTGAATGTGTTGAGGGCTGACCAAAAAGACCTGTCTGCCGTGTTCTTCAAACCACAGGCAGGCGTGGGCGGTCGTTTTGAAGCTGCTCCCTACGACGAAGGGCCCCTGGGCCTTCCCTTGCTGAAAGACGCCATCGGCGGCGTGGAATGCAAGGTTGTTGGTTGCATCGCCCATGGCGACCACAGCGTGTTTGTGGGTGAGGTCAAAACCGCCAAGCTTCTTCAAGACGGAGAAGCCCTCAACCTGGCGAACACTGGTTGGAACTACGGAGGCTGAGGACGCCTTGGCGCCCAATCCTGCATCGCAACCGCTGCTGACCCAGCCCGAACGACTCGAGCGACGCTTAAAGGAAATTCCTTCCGAACCCGGTTGTTACCTGATGCGGGATCGGGAGGACAGGATCCTTTATGTGGGCAAATCAAAAGCCCTCAGGAGTCGGGTGCGGAGCTATTTCCGCAGCCGGCACGACCTTTCACCACGCATTCGCCTGATGACGCGTCAGGTGTGCGAAATCGAATTCATCGTCACCGATAGCGAAGCGGAGGCGTTGGTTCTTGAATCCAATCTGATCAAGAACCATCAGCCACATTTCAATGTTCTGCTGAAAGACGACAAGAAATATCCCTACCTCTGCATCACGTGGAGCGAGGCTTACCCACGAATCTTCATCACGCGGCGGCGGCGTTTTCGGAGCCCACTCGATCGCTTCTATGGCCCCTACGTGGATGTTGGATTACTGCGGCGCACGCTTTTTTTGGTGAAGCGGGTCTTTCCTTTACGCCAACGGCCTCGTCCGTTGTATCCAGACCGCACGTGCCTCAATCACGCCATTGGGCGTTGTCCAGGGGTATGCCAGGAAAAGATCTCGTCTGAGGACTACCACCGCACGCTCCGGAAGGTGGCCATGGTGTTTCAGGGACGCAGCGACGAGCTGCAGACCTTGCTCAACGAGCAAATGGAGCGCTACGCCGAACGCCTGGATTTCGAATCTGCTGCAAGGGTTCGCGATCAGCTTCAAGGACTCGATCAACTCACAGCGGATCAGAAAATGAGCTTGCCGGACTCATCGGTAAGCCGGGATGTGCTGGCGTTGGCCAGTGATGACAAGGTCGCCGCTGTCCAGTTGTTCCAGATGCGCGCTGGAAAACTTGTCGGCCGGCTTGGCTTCACTGCCGATGCATCCGGCCTCAACCCCGGCCAGATCCTGCAACGCGTGATCGAAGAGCACTACAGCCAGGTCGACGCTGTTGAAGTGCCTCCGAAATTACTGATCGAACATCCATTGCCCCAGCAGGAGTTGATGGAGGAATGGCTCGGTGAACAACGGGAACGACGCGTCGTGATCGAGTGTCCGCAACGCAGCCAAAAAGCTGACTTGATCGAATTGGTGCATCGCAACGCCGAATTTGAACTTCTACGCGCCAAACAAGGTCAGGAACAACAGGCCTTGGCCACGGAAGATCTCGCCCAACTGCTCGAGCTCCCCAAGCCACCAAGGCGGATTGAGGGGTACGACATCAGCCATATCCAAGGCAGTGATGCAGTGGCCTCTCAGGTGGTGTTCATCGATGGCCTGCCGGCAAAACAGCACTACCGCAAATACAAAATCCGTAGTGCGAGCATCCGGTCAGGCCATAGCGACGACTTCATGGCCATGGCTGAAATCATGCGCCGCCGCTTCCGACGCTGGGCGCGCGTTAAGGCTGAAGGCGCTGATCTAGGCGCGTTGCGCCATAAAGGCGGCAGCGCTTTGCAAACAGATGGCCTCAATGATTGGCCTGATGTGGTGATGATCGATGGAGGCAAAGGCCAACTCTCCGCGGTGATGGAGGCCCTGCGAGAACTCGATCTCCATGAAGACCTCAACGTGTGTTCTCTGGCCAAGCAACGCGAGGAAATTTTCCTTCCTGGTGAAAGCAACCCCGTGGAGAGCGAGCCTGATCAGCTCGGCGTTGCTTTGCTGAGGCGATTGCGCGATGAGGCCCATCGGTTTGCGGTGAGCTTTCATCGCCAACAACGTGGTGAACGGATGAAGCGTTCACGCCTCTCCGACATTCCCGGCCTTGGGCCAAAGCGCATTCGAGACCTTCTCGCCCACTTCCATTCCATTGATGCTATTCAGCTCGCCAGCGTGGAACAGTTGGGCTCCGCACCTGGAGTGGGCCCGTCGCTGGCGCAGCAGATCAGGGATTACTTTCACCCAGATGAATCCGACGCCAACGCCCTTGCATCTGCTCCCGAGTTCGACCAGGGCTGAGGTTCTGCGCAGGACGCTTTGCGCTGCCTTGTTGGTGGGGATGCTGTGGCTCGTCCAGCCCGTGCTGGCGGCTCCTGGTTTGTGTGCTGGCCCCGTGTGTGCCGACGGCATTACCCGCAGCGCCAAGAATCATTGGCAACTGCTGCTCAGGCTTGAGGATCAGCAGGGTCACCGCGAAAAGGTGGTGATGGATTGCCGTGCTGGCGTTCTCAGTCCGCAAGCAGGACTCGTGGATCGCGGTTACGCCCGCTCACTGGGGCTTCGACTCTGTCGTTACGTTTCTTAAGCAGACCTGAAGCCCTCCTGCTTGGCGATGGAGATCACACTCATCTACCCCCATCAGCTCTTTGCTGACCATCCCGCATTGGCACCAGGTCGGGCCGTGGTTCTCCTCGAGGACCCACTGTTTTTCGGTACGGATCCCCGTTGGCCTGGTCGCGTGCATCGCCAACGCGCACTGCTTCATCGCCTTTCCATGCAGGCCTACGCGTCGCGGTTGAAGCAGCGTGGCTACGACGTGAGCATTCAGGAGCATCACCAGGCTGCTGACACGGAAGCCCACCTTCAGCTGCTTTGGGCAAAGGGGTATCGCAGTTTTCACATTGCAGACCCGGTTGATGATCTGCTGGAGCGACGACTGAAAACAGCAGTCAGCAAGAGGCAGGGATCGTTAGTTGTCACCAACACGCCCATGCTGCTGACGCCACCGGAGGTGCTCGAGGACCATTTCGGTGGAAGCCGCAAGCCGTTCATGGCGCGTTTCTACGA
This sequence comes from Synechococcus sp. HW_metabat.54, assembly GCA_018623675.1. Lineage (GTDB taxonomy): Bacteria > Cyanobacteriota > Cyanobacteriia > PCC-6307 > Cyanobiaceae > Synechococcus_C. The sequence continues at coordinate 5,327 of JAAZVJ010000046.1, forward strand.
AATGCAGCGCAAAAGGATGGGGATATTGCTCACACCTGAAGGCACCCCTATCGGCGGCCAGTGGAGCTTTGATGCCGACAACCGCAAGAAACTCCCCAAGGGAATTGACGTGCCACCAGAGCCCTGTTGTGCATCTGATCCAGAAACTGAGAAAGCTCAGCAAAGGTTGGAAAACGAGGCGCTACCGCTGATCGGCTCAGCACAGACCTTCCAGTATCCCGTTGATCATGAGCAGGCTGAAACCTGGTTGAACGGCTTTCTGGAGGAGCGGTTTCATCGCTTTGGCGACTACGAAGACGCGATTAGTCGTCAACACCGGGTGATGTGGCATGGGGTCCTGACCCCGATGCTGAACATCGGTCTCTTAACCCCAGAGCAAGTGATGCAGCGAGCACTGGAGGCCGGGGAAGCGAAGCAGATACCGCTCAATTCCTTGGAAGGGTTTGTGCGCCAAATCATTGGGTGGAGAGAATTCATGGCTGCGATGTACCGGCGTCATGGGAGAACCATGCGCACCAGCAATTTTTGGCAGTTTGAAAACAAGCCCATACCGGAGGCGTTCTACACCGGTTCCACCGGACTTCCTCCCATCGATGACGCCATTCACCATGCGCTAGAGACCGGGTACTGCCATCACATCGAGCGATTAATGCTGATTGGCAATGTGATGCTCCTCTGCGGTTTCCACCCAGACCGGGTGTACCAGTGGTTCATGGATCTGTTTGTCGACGCCTATGACTGGGTCATGGTGCCCAACGTGTATGGCATGAGCCAGTTTGCGGATGGAGGGTTGTTCACCACCAAGCCTTATCTGTCGGGCTCCAACTATGTGCGCAAGATGTCCGACTATCCCAAAGGTGAATGGTGTGACATCTGGGACGGACTGTTCTGGAGCTTTATCGCCAAGCACCAGGACTTTTTCCGGGGTCAATATCGCCTGGCGATGATGACGCGCAATCTTGATCGCATGGGATCCGACAAACTGCATGCCCATCAACAACGGGCATCACAGTTTCTTGACGGGCTGAGCTGAGTGGTCCCTATGGTCTTGGCGTTATTGGATCCGTCATGACCTTGCCTCCTGAGGCTTACCTCTGGTTCAAGACCCTCCATATCGTGGGAGTCGTGGTCTGGTTTGCGGGCCTCTTTTACCTGGTGAGGCTGTTCATCTATCACGTGGAAGCTGAGGAGTTGGCTGCAGAGCTGCAGGGCCCCTTCAAACAGCAATACACGCTGATGGAGAAACGACTGGCCAACATCATCACGACCCCGGGGATGGTGGTGGCCGTAAGCATGGCGGCGGGGCTTTTAATCAGCCAACCCAGCTGGCTTCATCAAGGCTGGATGCACGCCAAGCTTGGTTTCGTCGCTGCCTTGTTGGCCTATCACTGGTTTTGTTATCGCCTGATGGGACAACTCCATCGCGGCGAATGCCAATGGAGCGGTCGCCAGCTTCGAGCACTGAATGAGCTGCCCACGCTGTTGCTCGTGATTGTGGTGATGTTGGTGGTGTTCAAAAACCAATTCCCCACAGGTGCTGCCACCTGGTTCATCGTGGCCTTAGTGGTCTTTATGGCTGCATCGATTCAGTTCTATGCCCGTTGGCGTCGGCTGCGTCAAGAGGCATCCACAGGAGCTTGAGGTCATGGCGGCTCAAACCCACCCTTTGCGCGAGGTTTTGGAGCAGGTCGGTGCGGAGAGCTGCCCCCATCACTTGAACTTCCACTGCCATACGCAGTGCAGTGATGGAAGCCTTACTCCTGAAGCTCTTGCCCAGCAGGCCCAACACCTGGGGCTTGAACATCTAGCGGTGACAGATCACCACAGCACAGCTGCCTTCCTGCCAATCCAGGCCTTCTTCCGCC
>JAAZVJ010000047.1 GCA_018623675.1 Synechococcus sp. HW_metabat.54
CTAGAGGAACCTGCCACCCGTGGTCTGGTGGAAGGCGTGGTGGCCGGCATCTCGCACTACGGCAATTGCGTGGGCGTTCCCACCATCGGCGGTGAGGTGGCGTTTGACGCTTCCTACAGCGGCAATCCCCTGGTGAACGCCATGGCCTTGGGGCTGATGGAGACCGATGACATCGTCAAATCGGGCGCATCAGGTGTTGGTAATCCGGTGGTGTACGTGGGCAGCACGACGGGCCGCGATGGCATGGGTGGTGCCAGCTTTGCCAGTGCCGAACTCAGTGCAGCGTCTCTGGACGATCGCCCTGCTGTTCAGGTTGGTGATCCATTCCTGGAGAAGGGGTTGATCGAAGCCTGCCTCGAGGCCTTCCAGAGCGGAGATGTGGTTGCTGCTCAAGACATGGGGGCAGCGGGCCTCACCTGCAGTTGCTCGGAGATGGCGGCGAAGGGCGATCTCGGGATCGAATTGGACCTCGACAAGGTGCCCGCCCGTGAAGAGGGCATGACGGCTTACGAGTATCTGCTCTCTGAATCTCAGGAGCGCATGCTGTTTGTGGTGCGTGACGGTCGTGAAGAGCCCCTCATGGAGCGCTTCCGCCGCTGGGGTTTGCAGGCCGCTGTGGTGGGGCGGGTGCTTGAGGAGCCTGTGGTGAGGGTGCTTCAACACGGTGCCGTCGCCGCTGAGGTGCCGTCACGGGCCTTGGCGGAAGACACGCCCATCAACCACCACGAGTTGATCGCTGAACCTCCCAGCGATATTCAGCAGCACTGGACCTGGAAGGACAGTGATCTCCCCATGGCGAGTGGGGGACATGACTGGGGGGCTGACTTGCTCAAGCTGTTGGATGACCCCACCATTGCCAGCAAGCGCTGGGTGTATCGCCAGTACGACCAGCAGGTGTTGGCCAACACCGTGGTCACCTCTGGTGGCGCTGATGCTGCGGTTGTGCGTTTGCGTCCCCAGCAGGGTGATGACGCGATGAACCGCACGGTCCGTGGTGTGGCTGCCACGGTTGATTGCCCCAACCGCTGGGTGGCTCTTGATCCCGAGCGGGGAGCCATGGCTGCGGTGGCGGAATCGGCCCGCAATCTCAGTTGTGTGGGTGCTGAACCGCTTGCAGTCACCGACAACCTCAATTTCCCCTCACCCGAAACGGATCGCGGTTACTGGCAGTTGGCGAAGGCTTGTCGTGGTCTTTCGGAGGCTTGCCGAGCTCTCAATACCCCGGTGACGGGTGGCAACGTTTCCCTCTACAACGAGACCCGCGGCGACGACGGCACCCTTACCCCGATTCATCCCACTCCAGTGGTGGGCATGGTCGGCATGGTTGCCGATATCGACAAGGTGTGTGGTTTGGCCTGGCGTCAGGCAGGCGACGCGATTGTGTTGCTGGGCGCAACAGCCGATCAGGCCGATGACGACCGTGTCGGTTTGGGCGGAAGCAGCTATCAGGGGGTGATCCATGGTTTGCTCACCGGCCGCCCTCCCCGTGTTGACCTCGATCTGGAAGCGCGTGTTCAGGCCACGGTGCGCCAAGCCATTGATCAGGGACTGTTGGCGTCAGCCCATGACTGCAGTGATGGTGGATTGGCTGTGGCTGTGGCTGAATCGTCCTTGGCCAGCGGTCATGGGGCTGACATCAGCTTGGTTGCATCAGACACCCGTCTCGAGCGTCGTTTGTTTGCAGAAGGTGGGGCGCGGATCGTGGTGTCTGTGAAGACTGAGCGGCAGGCTGACTGGCAGGCATTGCTGGCATCCGCTCAGGTGCCTTCGCAGGTTCTTGGCACGGTTGCGGCCCATGGGCAGCTCCGTATCGAGGCCAATGGTGAGTCTGTTGTGGATCTAAGCGTGGAGGCTCTGGTGTCGTCCTTTGAGGAGGCCTTACCGCGCCGTCTCGAGGCAGCGTGATGGAGCGTCGGGGCGTGATGCAAAATTGTGAAGGAAGTCTGAAGTCGAGGCGCCCTGTGCATCAGCCCATCGCAGAGCGACCCGACCGGATGGAGGAGGCCTGCGGGGTCTACGCCGTTCTGGCGGCAGACCAGCCCGTCGCCAACCTCACCTATTTCGGCCTCTATTCCCTGCAGCACCGCGGCCAGGAATCCGCAGGGATTGCCGTGTTCAACCAGGGCAAGGTGCGCCTCCATAAAGACATGGGCCTGGTCAGCCAGGTGTTTGATCAGGATGTGTTGGCACGTATGCCCGGCGATCTCGCGATCGGGCATAACCGTTACTCCACAACAGGCAGCAGCAAGGTCTGCAACGCTCAGCCTGTGGTGTTGATGACTCGCCTTGGGCCTTTTGCACTGGCCCACAACGGCAATCTGGTCAATGCGGCGGAACTCCGCCAGAAGCTCGACGACGGTCAAACCGAATTCACCTCCACCACCGATTCCGAACTGATTGCCTTCGCGATTCAGCAGGCTGTCAATCGCGGCCTTGACTGGAAGCCGGCAATTACCGAAGCGGCCAGCCTGTGCCGTGGTGCCTTCAGTTTGGTGATTGGTACCGCTACGGAGTTGTATGGCCTGCGGGATAGCTATGGGGTGCGCCCCCTGGTGTTTGGCCGTCTGGGTGAGGCCGAGAGCGGTCACTGGGTGGTGAGCAGTGAAACCTGTGGTCTCGACATCATCGGAGCCTCGTTCGAAGGTGATGTGCAGCCAGGTGAGCTGATCACCTTCCGTTTGGGTGAAACGCAACCCACCCGCGAACAGTGGGCTGAGCCTTCAACACGGATGTGCGTGTTCGAGATGATTTATTTCGCGCGTCCAGACAGCCGCTTCTTTGGTGAGTCTCTTTACAGCTATCGCCAGCGCATCGGCCAGGTGTTGGCCCGTGAATCCGCAGTGGAAGCTGATCTTGTGATCGGTGTGCCGGATTCCGGCATTCCTGCTGCCATTGGTTTTTCCCAGGCCAGTGGCATCACGTTTGCCGATGGCTTGATCAAGAATCGCTATGTCGGCCGAACCTTCATTCAGCCCACCCAGGCGATGCGTGAAGCCGGCATTCGCGTCAAGCTCAATCCCCTTCCTGATGTCTTGGCGGGCAAGAGGGTGGTGGTGATCGACGATTCAATTGTTCGTGGCACCACCAGTCGCAAGTTGGTGCAAGCCCTTCGCGATGCCGGTGCCACGGAAGTGCACATGCGCATCAGTTCACCGCCGGTGACCCATCCCTGCTTCTACGGCATTGATACCGATACCCAAGATCAGTTGATCGCTGCCCGTCTCACGGTGAAAGAGATCGAGGAGCATTTGAAGGTCGACAGCCTGGCTTACCTCAGCAAGGAAGGCATGGTGGAAGCCGCCCATGCCAGCTCGGAGCACTTCTGCACCGCTTGTTTTGACGGCGCCTATCCCATCCCTATGGATGAAGCCGTTCGTTCCAGCAAATTGATGCTGGAACCATCCGGTGTGGCCGCGGCGAAGAGCTGATTCAGCTCAATAACGGCACCAGTTCGACCAGCGTTTCTTCCGCCTTCAGGGAGAGTTGCGTGGGTTCATCGCTACTGATGGCATCCATGGCGATGCGTCCGTGGCGGCCTTTGCTGGTGATTAGTCCAACGAGCTCAGTGGTGTGACACACGCTCACCACGCGCTCCTGGGGCTTGGTTTTGCTGTCGAGCATCAACGCCATCTCACCGAGATCCCCTCGGTTGCAACGGCGGAGAGCTGCTATGGAAACCCGCAGCAATCCACCGCTTCCGGTGCCGATCAGAAGGTCGTCTGCCTGGCCTGTGGGTTCGTTGGAGTGTTCGTTTGCGGCAGGTCGGCTGACTGCACCAACGAGTGATTCGCCCGGCAGCATTCGCATGGTCATGGGGCCCTGAGCGAGTTTGCCCATCAAGGGCAGACAGCTCTCGTTCACGGGTAAACAGAGCACCCGTCCAATGTCACTGATCAGGGTGACGGTGCCGCCCTCTTCGCAGAGCACTGCGGAAAGCAGAGAAACACCATCCTTCAGTTTCAGGATTGTGGCTGCACGCCCCGAGAGGTCTTGAAGATCATCGAGGGCAAGGCGCTTGAAGCGTCCGTCTGTGCTCAGTAAACCCAGAGAGAGGCGGCTGTTGACATCGCTGTCTTCACCCTCGGGAAGACGCAGCAGGCTCACGACTTGATCCCCTTCCAGAGCTGTGGGCAGGAATTTCTCGAGGCTGCCAGGCTGTTGTCCTGCGAATTCCCATCGCACGAGGGCAACCCGTCCACTTGCCGTGAGCACCAGCAGGCGTGGTGCCGGCTTGATTGGCAGGATTAGCCGTGCTGGTGAAGGTTCATCGCCCAGACCGACCGGTTCATTGAGATGCAGGCGGCCGAGCAGTTGGGGACTCACCACTTTTACCTGGCCATCGCTTTGGATCAGCAGTCGGCCTTCGGAAGGCAGTGCTGCGAGAGCTTGGCGCCGTTGCAGTTCTGCGTTTGGTCGCTGACTGGCCGCTTTTTCGGCCATCAGGTGATCGCCCCCCTCGATCAGGCGGGTGCGGCGTGGAGTGGCGAAGCGTTTTTTAAGAGCTTTCAGCTCCTGAACCATGGAGTCGAGCAGTTGATCGCGTTCCCGCAGCAGCAATTGCAGTTTTTCGCGTTCGGCACGTAACTCTTCAACTTCTTGACGCAGGCTCTCTTGCTCGAGGCCGGTGAGTCGCCGGAGAGGCATCGCCAGCACGGCATCCGCCTGACGTTCGCTCAAATCGAGATGCACCATCAAGCTGGCGCGGGCTGAGCCGGCATCCTTGGCCTCCTGGATCATGGCGATGACGCGCTGAAGCGCATCGAGGGCTTTGATCAGGCCTTCCACCACCTCGAGGCGGTCTTCGGTCTTGCGCAGTGCGTGACGAGTGCGCCGAATCAGCGTCAGTTCCCGGTATTCCAGGAAGGTCTGGAGGAGTTGTCGCAGCGAGAGCTGTTGAGGTTGACCGTCAACCAGGGCCAGCAGGATGGCACCGAAATTGCTCTGCAGAGAGGTGCGACGTTGCAAGTCGGCCAGCACTTTTTCCGGTTCCGCATCACGACGGAGTTCGACCACCACGCGCATGCCCTCGCGGTCGCTTTCATCGCGGATGTCTGCGATGCCGCCGATTTTTCCGTCGTTGACCTGATCGGCCAGCTTTTCGATCCAACCAGCCTTACTGAGTTGATAAGGCAGTTCCGTAATCACGACGGCTCCACGCTTGTGACGCCCTTTGCCGGGTTGAACTTCCTCGATGTGGGCGACACCACGCATGGGGATGCTGCCGCGACCTCGCAGGTAGGTCTCGCGAACGCCACTCCCCAACAGAACTTCGCCTCCAGTCGGGAAGTCGGGGCCAGGGATCAGCGCGAGCAATTTGTCGTCGCTGAGATCCGGTTTGCGCACCAGGGCGATCAAGCCATCAACCACCTCTCCAAGGTTGTGGGGTGGAATGCTGGTGGCCATGCCGACGGCAATACCGGCGCATCCATTCAGCAGCAGAAAAGGCAGCTGGGCCGGCAACACCGTCGGCTCCTGCTGTGAGCCGTCGAAGTTGGGCGCGAAATCAACAGTGTCGTCACCGATTTCATCGAGCAACGCCTGGTGCGAGATGGGAGCCAGCCGCGTTTCCGTGTAGCGCATCGCGGCTGGAGGGTCGTCATCGACCGATCCGAAGTTGCCATGGCCATCCAGCAAGGGATGGCGACTGGAGAAGGTCTGGACCTGCCGAACCAGGGCGTCGTACACCGCCTGGTCGCCATGGGGGTGGTACTTGCCCAGAACATCGCCCACCACACGGGCGCACTTGCGATAGGGCCGGTCGGGCGTCAGCCCCAGTTCATGCATCGCGTAAAGGATGCGTCGCTGCACTGGCTTGAGGCCATCGCGGGCATCGGGCAACGCCCGACCCACGATCACGCTCATGGCGTATTCGAGGTAGGAGCGCTGCATCTCTTGATGCAGAGCGATCGGTTGAACGCGCTCCTCGGCCATCCCGGGCTGGACCTACTGCGAGCAGACGGGGCACAGCCTACAGATACTGATCAGCTTGAACAGCTTTTTCAGGGTGTACTGCTGGGATCAGCGTTTGCCTCTGCCCGCTCAACGGCATCACGAAGTTTGGGATTTTTCAACAGGTCGCGGGCCGCGAGCCGCAGATTCAGTCCCCAAAGTTGCTGTTTCTGATGGGCCGGAAGAACGTAGTTGGGGTCTTGTTGCAGAGCTTTTCTGGCCAGCTTTAGAGCCTCATCGTCGTTGGGAGTTTCCCGATTGAGCGCAGCGGCAAGAGCCAGCATTGGTTCCGCATTGCGTTCGATGGTCAGCACGCGACGCCAGCGTTGGATTGCTTCACGGGTGTTGCCCATTTCAAACAACACGATGGCTTGATTGTTCACCGCTTCCCAAAAGCTGGGTTTGAGCGCTGAAGCCTTTTCAAAGGCTTTCAGGGCCGGACGGTACTGCTTCTGCATGATTCGGGCATTCCCGAGATCGAAGTAGGCAGAAGCATTAGTGGAATCGAGTTGGAGTCCCTGATCCAGCAGGGGTATGGCATCCCCGGGTCGGTTATCCCGCAGGGCAAGAGAGGCTTCAGCAAACCAAAGGCCGGCGTTTTTTGGGTTGAGTTGTTTCGCGCGGGCGAGCGAATTCGCAGCGGGTTTGAGTTGTTTGCTGCGGAGTTGGGCTTCTGCGAGCACGGCCCACAGCCGTTCGTCATTAGGGCGAAGCCGTACAGCCAAGGCTGCTAACCGAGCTGCTTCTTCGGGTTGTCCTAGGCCGAGGAGTTGGGCTGCGGTACGGCCAATTCCGATCGCCGAACCCTGCAATTCAGCGCTGCTTGGCACATAAACCGTGGGCACCAGAGCCTTCGCAGGCACCGTGGTGAGGGCAGTCGTGGCCGCCAGCATCAAGGCCGTGCACCACCCACGCTGGTTTCGACCCATTATTTCGATCCGGATGAATTCAGGGTAGGCCTCTTGCTCGGCTCTGCTGCTGCAGCGTTGCGGCGCCACATCCACGGTTTGATGCGGCGCAGTGCTGAGCCTCGCAACTTGTCTGCCCAGGTGGCGTCATCCCAGCTCAGAGCGTCGTTTTTGCTGAGGTCCAGCAACCAGTCACGAGGTTGTAGGTCGGGATCGTCACTGCTGGGAAGAGAGCCTTGATTCCAAGGACACACGTCTTGGCAGATGTCACAGCCTGCGACCCACGGCCCTAGGGCCGTGC
>JAAZVJ010000048.1 GCA_018623675.1 Synechococcus sp. HW_metabat.54
CCACCGGTGGCCCGGGCGACGGTGGTGCTGAGCTTGGGGCTCCACACCACACCCACCAAAGCCGCCAGGGCCACAACGCCGGCAACACCATCGATCCAGGAGATCGCTTTGAACCTTGCGCCAGCCATGGGATCCCACTGATGAACGTCAATGTAGGGATCCTGTTTGGTGCCATCAACCCGGTCGTTGGGTTCCGCCGATTTCAGCCCTGTAGGTCGTTGAGGAATCGATCCATCGCTCCCATTTGGCGTTCGAGCTCGGCTCCTTCGCCATAAAGAGCTGCCTCAATCGCTTCCGGCTCTGGCCGTGACTCAAAACTGGTCACAGCACGGTGTCCGTCGGGATCCCGTCGGAACACCCACCAGGGGCTTGGGCACTGACGCTGCAGGGCACCAGCAGCGAGAGGTTGCAGCCAATAGGCCACCTGCCAGGTGGACACAAAACCACGTCGCCTCGTGCGGGCGACATTGCCGATGCCAACGGCCGCATCCTCGAGTCGGCCATTGAGCATCGCCACGGGGCCCTGCCATGCCTCCGACACACTCTCCAGCTCTTCGTAATCGCTGGGTTGGGGTGCAATCAGCACGAGGAGGCGATCGTTCGACTCTGAAAACTTGCCGCGTTTGAGATCCATCAGCGAGCAACAGTCGCCGGAAAGATCTGGTGCATCCCGTTGCGCTAAAGCAGCTGCGCCGGCATCAGGCCAGGCAAGGATTGGATTCAACCCAGCCTCCTTGAGGCCATGGGCAAACCGAATCACCACCGGCAACAGCCGTAAGCCTTCAAAGCGCCAGGTGACACTCCAACGGTTTCCTTGCTCATGCTTCAGGGCATGCAACAGGGCGTCGAGTGCAGCGACTTCGGCTGCCATCAGATCCGCAGGAAGGGTGGCGCTCACAGCAGTCATCAGAGTGGGTGGAGGGTAACGCGAGCTGCTGGGGGCTAACGCGCTTCGTCGAGAGCATTCAGGCTCTCTTTCAACGCGTCGACCACCTGTTGGTGATGGTGTTGTTGAATCCAACCCCCCAAGGTGAGACGTAGACCTGCCCGTTGTTGCGCAGGTGCCATGCCCATGGCTGCCAACACCGAGCTGCCGCTGTCTTTCCCAGAGGAACAGGCGCTGCCACTGCTCACCGAAATGTGGCGAGTGGCGAGTTCTCTCACGAGGGCACGACCCGACAGTGGATCACCTTTGCTGTTGTGGGCCATCACGGAGATGTGATGGGGCAAACGCCAGTGAGGATCCCCCGTGAGAATTAAACGTGGGTCTTGAAGCATTTGATCCAACAGTGCGTCGCGCGACGTACGGATCGTGGGATTGGCGTCAGCGGAACTGTGCTGACCAGCATCGTCAGGACCATCCTCTGGGGTCCAGCGCGTGGATTGCTCAAGAGCCTTCGCCATGCCCTCAATCAAGGCGACGGGTTGGGTACCCGCTCGATAGCCCTGTTCTTGTCCGCCACCTCCATGGATGGGTTCAAGCCGTTCACGGACACCCTCACGGGTCAGCAACAGTCCCACGCCTTTGGGGCCACCAAATTTGTGAGCTGATGCGCTGAGTAGATCGGCAGAGAGCTTGCTCCACATCGGGCAACCCTGACCCACAACCTGAGTGGCATCGGTATGAAAGGGGATTCCTTGCCGGGCGCAGGCGGCACCAACGGTTTGGATTGGCTGCAGCGTGCCAACTTCACTTTGCCCCCAGATCACCGACACCAGCCGGGTTGGCGGTGAGAGCATGCGACTGAGTTCTGAAAGCTTGATGCGGCCAAGGCTGTCAACTGGCCATTGCGTCACTTCCCATCCAGTTCGCTGCAGTGCTTGAGCAGCAGCAGTGACTGCGGGATGCTCCACCGCTGAGATCACGATGCGGCCGGGCTGCAGCGAGGCCGCCATACCCAGGATTGCCAGATGGACCGACTCGGTTGCCCCTGAAGTGAAGATCACATCGTTAGGGACTGCATCGAAGCTGTCAGCGATCCGCAGTCGGGCTCGCTCAAGCACCTCAACGGCCTGAAGCCCCTCGTGATGAACGCTTGAAGGATTGCCCCAGGCCGTCGACCAGACCGATGTCATCGCCTCGACCACTCCAGGTTTGAGTGGGCATGTGGCGCTGCTGTCGAGGTAAAGGCTCTGGATGGGGTCAGCCACCGAGATTTTGTTCAAAGCGGCTGCGGGTCCGCTGTTCCAGGCTGTCGCTGGCCAAATCAATCATGGCGTCGAGCGACATGGAGTCGAGGAGCGACTGAACTTGCTGTTGTGCCTCGATTCGCAGGCAATTATCCGGTTGTCGGCAACCGTCGCGGCAGTCTTTCGAACAATCGAATGGTTGGCTGGCAGCAGCCACTGGAGCAGGGCCCTCTTTGTCAGCAGGAACCAGATCCGGCACCAAAACACCGTCAAAGACGGACTCGGCAGGTCCGGTCATGAAGACGGATCCAGCACGATCTGGCCAGCTGATCAAGAGCGGACCACCTGGGAGCACCACCTGGGCTGTGTGATGGCTGAGACCGAGCAAGTGGGCTGCCACCAACGTGGCGCAGGCACCTGTTCCGCAAGCCAGGGTCGGTCCTGCTCCCCGTTCCCATACGCGAATCTCCAACGATTCCGGACCATGCACCTGCAAAAAGTGCACGTTGGTTTTGGCGGGAAAACTGGAGTGCACCTCGAGAGCCGCTCCCCAACGATCAAACGGGATCGACCCAACGTCATCCACGGGAACCACCACATGGGGATTGCCCATTCCCACGGACGCAACGGTGAGCGATTCGTCACCCAGATCCACTTGTCCCTGGGGTAAACCGTCGGCGCCAATGCCAAGGGTGGTGGGTACGGCTTCAGGCGTGAGCATGGGGGCGCCCATGTCCACGCGGATCTGCCCGTCCTCCTGCAGCACAGGAACGATCAGCCCGGCAGGTGTTTCGATCGTCCAGGAACGTCCGGGGGCATCGCCATCGCTATCCGCCAAGAATCGGGCGAGGCAGCGTATTCCGTTTCCGCACATCTCCGCCTCACTGCCGTCCGCATTGAAAATGCGCATGCGCAGTTCTGCATCACCTTGCGCGGGCAGGGCAAGGATGATTCCGTCGGCTCCGACTCCGAAGCGCCGATCACAGATGCGACGCACCCACGCTGGATCTGGGTTGATGATGGCCTCGTTGAGTTGACCTTGTCGACCTTCGATTAAGACAAAGTCATTGCCGAGGCCTTGATATTTGCTGAACTGCAGCATGAATTCCTTGCCTGCGCCGAAGCGATGGATGGCACCAGTTTCGACCCCAGTCTGCCGGGTGTGCGTCAGCTCCAGGCCTGGACTCTGGAACAGCGTCTTCTGAGGATCGAACTGCCCAATGGCACGAGCCATGAAGGCGTTCTGGAATGGCAAGATCCTGAATTTCTAGCCTTGAGGCGGTCGGACGCGACAGCCCCTGTCTTGATCAATCGTGGGGCTGTGCTTTTAATTCGACCCTTGGGTTGAACGAGGGCACGAGGTTGGGTGTCTGTGGGCTGTGGCACGATCGCAGCCAGGTGAAATCAGCCCGTGTCGACCGCGCCGTCCTCCTCCACTGAAACCAGCAACGGTCAACACCGTTACGACCCCCTGGCAACTGAGAGGCGCTGGCAGGCCCATTGGTCGGAGATTGACCTCGACCAGAGCCCCGATCTGAATGATCCGAGGCCTCCTTTTTATGCACTCTCGATGTTCCCCTATCCATCGGGGAGCTTGCACATGGGGCATGTGCGCAACTACGTGATCACGGATGTGATTGCCCGGGTCCAGAGGATGCGCGGTAACGCAGTTCTGCACCCGATGGGCTGGGACGCCTTCGGTCTGCCTGCAGAGAATGCCGCCATTGAAAGGGGCATTGATCCGGCGGTCTGGACCGACCGCAACATCGGACAAATGAAGGACCAGTTGGCTCGACTCGGTCTTTCGATCGACTGGAGCCGGGAACAGGCCACCTGTCACGACGACTATTACCGCTGGACGCAGTGGTTGTTCCTCGAGCTGCATGCCGGTGGCTTGGCCTACCAGAAAGAGGCCCAGGTCAATTGGGACCCCATTGATCAGACCGTTCTTGCCAACGAGCAGGTGGATGCTGATGGCAAAAGCTGGCGCTCTGGAGCTGTCGTTGAAAAACGACTCCTGCGTCAGTGGTTTCTGAAGATCACCGATTACGCCGATGCGCTGCTCGACGATCTCGACCAGCTTTCCGGCTGGCCGGAGCGGGTACGCACGATGCAGGCCAATTGGATCGGCCGTTCCAAGGGTGCCGAAATTCGCTTCAACTTCGCTGGTGCAGCTGCGGATCTTGAAGGAACTGAAGAAGGCATCACCGTCTTCACGACACGCCCCGACACCTTGTTTGGTGCCAGCTATGTGGTTTTGGCACCCGAGCACCCTTTGGTGGAGCAAGTCACTGCTCCTGAACATCGCGAGGCCGTGACTGCCTTCCGCGCGTTGATGAGCACCTTGAGCAGTGACGAACGCACTGCTGATGACCAACCGAAACGGGGAATCCCCATCGGTGCAGATGTGATCAATCCGGTGAATGGGGAACGCCTACCGGTTTGGATTGCTGACTATGTGCTGGCGGATTACGGCACCGGCGCGGTGATGGGAGTGCCGGCGCACGATCAACGCGATTTCCTGTTTGCGCGCAGTCACGATTTACCCGTCAAGGTGGTGATTCAGCCGCCCAAGGCCGACGAGACCGTCAACGACGGTGAAGCATGGACCGAACCCGGGGTTCTGATCGATTCAGGTGACTTCGATGGCATGGCATCTGATCAGGCCAAGGAGGCCATCACCGCCAAGGGCAGCGAGGAAGGCTGGGCACGATCAAAGGTGCAGTTCCGACTGCGCGACTGGTTGATTTCACGCCAGCGGTACTGGGGTTGTCCAATTCCCGTGATCCATTGCGAAAGCTGCGGCACTGTTCCAGTGCCGCAGGATCAGCTCCCGGTGCAACTGCCCAAGGACGCTGACCTTTCAGGCCGTGGTGGATCGCCATTGGCCCAGCTCGAGTCGTGGGTGAATGTGGATTGTCCGTGCTGTGGCAAACCAGCCCGACGGGAGACCGACACCATGGACACGTTTATGTGTTCTTCCTGGTATTTCCTGCGCTTTGCTGATCCCTCCAACCGCGATGCCCCCTTTACCCCAGAAGCAATTTCTCGTTGGCTTCCGGTGAAGCAATACGTGGGTGGAATCGAGCACGCCATTTTGCATTTGCTCTATGCGCGCTTTTTCACGAAAGCACTGCGCGATCGCGGTTTGTTGACGATTGACGAGCCGTTTGAGCGGCTTCTCACCCAAGGCATGGTGCAGGGAGTGACCTATCGAAACCCCCGCACCGGTCGCTATGTGGCGCCTGACCGGGTCGCCGATGAAGCCAATCCTCTCGATCCGGATGACGGTGGATCGCTGGAGGTGTTGTTCGAAAAAATGTCGAAGTCGAAGTACAACGGCGTCGACCCTGCAGCAGTGATCGATCGCTATGGCGCTGACACTGCGCGGATGTTCATTCTGTTCAAAGCTCCGCCCGAGAAGGATCTTGAGTGGGATGACGCCGATGTGGAAGGACAGTTCCGTTTCCTTCAACGGCTCTGGAGACTGGTGGACTCAGCCTGTCAGGAGGGTGATCAGCATGTATCGCTCTCGACAGATTCTGTGGTGGAGCTCCCTTCTGAGTTCACTGAGCTCGAGCAAACGGTGCGCCGTGCCGTTCACACCGCGATTGTCGAGGTGGGCGATGACCTCAGCGGCGATTTTCAGTTCAACACGGCAATCTCTGAGCTGATGAAGCTCTCCAATGCACTATCTGGGGAGTTGGCACAGCTTCATCCCGCAGTGCGTTCTGAAGCCCTTTCAGTGCTGGTGCGTTTGTTGGCACCGTTTGCTCCTCATTTAGCCGAAGAGTTCTGGCATCGCCTGGCAGGCGAAGGAAGTGTTCATCAGCAGCCTTGGCCGAAACACGATCCTTCAGCTCTTGTCAAAGACACCATCGAGTTGGTGATCCAGGTGAAAGGCAAGGTGCGCGGCAGTCTTCAAGTGCCTGCCAATGCCGACAAAGCCAGCCTCGAGCAACTGGCTTTGGCGAGCGATGTGGCTGCCAAATGGTTGGAGGGTCAGCCACCACGTCGCGTGATTGTGGTGCCAGGGAAGCTCGTGAATCTCGTGCCTTGATTCAGACGGTTGTCACGACTTTGTGAAACGCAGGGTGGCTGGTGAATCCCAGCTGCCCTGGGCGCTGTAACCCCGATTATTGGCACTGAGGTGGCGCAAAATCCAAAACACAGATTCCACACTGCCCTCGCCGATGGCAGCTTGCACCTCCGTTGCTGATCGCGAAAGGCCATCTGCCAACACAGCTTCAACCCTGCCCTGAAGGCTCAGGATCGCTGCTGCCGCCTTTTTCCCGGCCTCAACACCAGGTTGGTGATAAGCGTTGATATTCACCAGTTCGCCATAAAGGCCAACGGTCCGTTCAAACAGCGCAATTAGTGCGCCGAGACGTCGGGCATCAAAGTCGACCATGCTGATGCTGATGCTCTGTCGCCCCCCTTCGGTGAGGGCGGAGCGGGTTCCTTGCAGAAAACCGTCGAGAAAATCACCAGGACGTTCACCGTTGAGCTCGGGAATGTCGGCACTGTCTTTGAGGCACTCAATGAAGGTGACAAAGAAATTGTCGATGCCATCCCGCAACTGCTGCACGTAGGCGTGCTGATCGGTGGATCCTTTGTTTCCGTAAACCGCGAGGCCTTGATGGACCACATTTCCATCGCGATCGAGTCGTTTGCCTAGGGATTCCATCACCAATTGTTGGAGATAGCGGCTGAACACCTCCAAACGGTCGCGGTAGGGCAGAAGAACCATGTCGCGTTGACCGCGGCCATTGCCTGCGACATACCAAGCGGCTGCCATCAACGCTGCTGGATTGCGGCGAAGGTCTGCGACGCGCGTGGCGTCATCCATCTGAGCCGCACCAGCCAGAAAGTCTCTGATGTCGGTACCGATCAAAGCCCCGGGCAATAA
>JAAZVJ010000049.1 GCA_018623675.1 Synechococcus sp. HW_metabat.54
ATGCAAGGGCGGTACACCCATCCCTCCATGGTGGAGCCCGGGTGGCTCTCACGGCTGCTGTGTCGCGCTTTTCATCCCACCAGCAGCCTGGCAACGGCTTGCGGCTTGCAAACCTTGATTGATCAGGTTGGTCCGACCCGCGTCCTGGTGGCCTGGGTTCTTGGCTTGGGCCTGAAACTGATCGGAAGCCCCGGTGGGTTTTACCGTCTCGCTGGCTCTCAGGCCCGCTTGATCGATGATGTGACGGGCACCACTCCCCCCTACGACCAAACCATCGTTCTGGGACCTCATTCACCGCAACGGCTCTGCCAAGACGCCGCCGATGCGCTTGGTGTGGCCGTTGCCATCGTTGACGTCAACGACCTTGGTCGCGTGAAAGTGCTCGCGAGCAGCCGAGGATGCGACGAAGCATTGCTCCAGAAAGCCCTGCGCCCGAACCCCGCTGGCAATGCCAATGAACGCACACCCCTGGTGTTGGTTCGCCCCACTCCCTAACCGCACTCCTGGGAAACGGGGGATACATTGTGACTGTGCCTTGAGTCGACGGGGTGGGAACAACATCCAGCAGCTCATTGGTTGTTGAACCGCTGAAAGCGGTTCATTTCACTTGGCTGCAAGGGTCGGATCAGAGCGCCCTCCTTCCAAAACTTCAGACCTGTCTGCTCAGGAACTGGCTGGCTCAGGCAGAAACATTTGTGCCTGGTTTGTTGCTCGGCAGACAACCGATGGCCCTGGTCGCCAGTGAACATCAAGTGCTGCGATCGCTGCTGTTGATCCGAGCCCACAACCGCCAGGGAACCTGTTGGCGGCTGGAACTCCAAAACCTCACTCCTCCCTCTCAACACAGCCAGAGTCAGGTCAGCAGGGAGTTGTTCAAGCTGGCCCTGCTGGGTGGCCATGCACGCTCGAAGAGCTGGGTTGTGCGTTGCAGCAGTGGGGATCGTGATCAGCTCTCCCTGCTGCGTGAGCTGGGTTTCCAACCGATCCGGACCCTGCGTCGCTGGCGCATCCCCCACCACCCAAACCTCGATCCTTCAAGAACCTTGGCGCTTGGGTGCTCTTGGGAAGCCATCGATCGTCGCAACGCTCCGTTGATCTGGCCCCTGGATCAAGCCTCCACCAGCAGCCATCAACGCCAGATCGTGGATCGCCATCCCATCGACCTTCTCGATCAGATCGGACCCGGCAGTGGTGTGTTGCTCTCGCGCGGACGAGACCTCTCGCCTGCAAAACCTGATGTGGCCCTGGCTTGTCTGCTTCGGCAACAGCGTTGTGATGATGCGCAGGTCTATGAACTGCTGCGGGAACCGGCCTGGGACGAGCGCCTTCACCAGGCTCTGCCTTGCTTGCTGGATCAACTGGCCCAACGTTGTCCAACGGCAACTCTGGTTTGTCATCAAGACGACACCACCCTCGCCAAGAGCATTGACGCGCAAGGGTGGGTACCACTCGAGGATGAAATTCTTCTCGGGCGCAGCCTCTGGAGACGCCAGAGCGCACCACGTCGACTGCAAGCATCGCGCCCCCTCGAAAGCATGCTGGGGCAACTTCAACCCCAGCAGCCACCACTGCCAACACCTTCTCTGGGGAGGCAATAAGGCTCTTGGGGGCTCCTCAACCACGGTCAGTTCTCAGCCTTGATGTGGGAAGAAAGCGGATTGGTCTTGCAGGCTGCGACGCCCTAGGGATCAGCGTCAAACCCTTGCCCGCTTTGCATCGAGGTCGCTTCGATGACGATCTCACGAAGTTGCAATCCCTTTGTGACTCCAGGCGCGTGGAAGCCTTAGTGGTGGGTCTTCCACTCGATCAAGAGGGTCAACCCACGCCTCAGGCGGAACACTGTGAGCGTTATGGACGCCGACTAGCGCACCATTTGAAGCTACCGATTGCTTGGGTCAACGAGCACAGCAGCAGCTGGGCTGCTGCTGAACAGCGCAATCTCCATGGAGATCGCACGGGCCGCCTCGACAGCGAAGCAGCTGCTCTGCTGCTGGAGCAGTGGCTCCAAGAAGGTCCTGAACCGGTCGAGGCTGCGACCCCGATCCGTAGCCAAACCAGCGACAAGGCATGATCCTGGAGAAACAGCCCTAGCCCTTCCATGAGCGACAGCGGACCCGGCAATAGCGGAGAAGTGCCAACCGTCCTGGTGAAGGACAGCACAGGAAGGGACCTGCTCTGTTTCCTCGAACAGCTCATCCCCTTGGATGGCAGTGATTACGCCTTGTTGACGCCGGTGGACACACCGGTTTGCTTATTCCGTCTCAAGGATGGGAACGATCCCGAATTGATCGACTCGATCAACGACAGCGAGCCGATCCTCTCTGTTGCTGATGTGGTGCTTCAGGAGCATGAGCTCACCTTGGTGCGTTCCGCCGTCACCCTCACGGTGAGCGGGGAACTGGATGAGCCGGAACCCGACGACCTCGAAGATGACGAGGAAGACGATGACGACTCCGAAACCTATGAGCTGCTCGTGAGTTTTCTCGTCGAGGAACAGGAATACGGGCTGTACATCCCCCTCGATCCGTTCTTTGTTGTCGCCCGAATGGATGAATCCGGGGCTGTCTTGGTGGAAGGCGAAGACTTTGATCGCATCCAACCCCGCATCGAGGCGGAGCTGGAAGAGCGTGAGCTTCCTGAATGATGAAGCGTCAGTGGCTCAAAGCTGACTGGGATCCAGGTCTCACGGTGGTGCAACTCCCACTCGAGCATTTGCTCGATCGTGGCATCACCTGCCTGCTGCTGGATGTGGATCGCACCCTTCTGCCAGGCAAGGACGTGCAACTTCCCGATGCAGTGATGGGATGGGCCAGCTCAGCGCAGCGCCATCTGCGCATGCATCTCTTCAGCAACAACCCTTCGAAACAACGAATCAGTGCTGTTGCTGAGCAACTTGGGGTGAGCTTCACAAGTGGTGCCGCCAAACCACGCCGCGCGGCCTTGAGCAAGGTGTTGCGTGATCTTCAGGTGAAACCTGAGGAGTTGGCCATCATCGGTGATCGTGTTTTTACCGATGTTTTGGCAGGAAACCGCCTGGGGCTCTACACCGTGTTGGTACGTCCCTTGAAAGAGGACGGAACCGCCTGCTCCCATGACCGGGTCCAAAGGTTGGAAAAGGGCATTGCACGACTTCTGGGGGCCCAACATCAATGACCCTGAGGGTGGTGAAGGTGGGCACCAGCCTTTTGCGGGGACACGACGGGCAGACGACCTTTGATGTCATCGATCAGCTCACCGCTGACATTGGAGCCAACCTCGAAGGGGGAGACCGCGTCGTACTGGTCAGTAGTGGTGCTGTAGGCCTCGGGTGTCAGCGCCTGGAACGCAAGGAACGTCCAGACAGTGTGGTGGCCCTTCAGGCTGCGGCTGCCATCGGGCAGGGACACCTCATGGGGCTCTATGACCGGGCCATGGCACGGCATGGTCATGCTGTTGCTCAGGTGTTGCTCACCCGAGCAGAGCTCGCGGATCGCCGCAGCTATCACAGTGCATCGGCCACCCTCCATCAGCTGCTCGACTGGGGTGTCTTGCCGATCGTGAACGAGAACGACACGGTGTCATCCGCCGAACTCCGCTTCGGAGATAACGACACCTTGTCTGCGTTGGTGGCTGCAGCGGTCGGAGCCGATGAGCTGATCCTGCTCACTGATATTGACCGTCTGTATTCCGCAGATCCTCGGGTGGATGCATCTGCCAAACCGATCACGGATGTGCATCATCCAGCCCAGCTCGACGCACTTGAACAAGGGGCTGGTGACGGCGGTCGGTGGGGAACGGGGGGGATGACCACCAAGCTCGCTGCTGCGCGGATTGCGACGGCGAGCGGGATCACGGTGCATCTGGCAGACGGACGCCAAGCCGGGGTATTGACGGGCTTGCTGCAGGGAGGCCGAGGAGGCACGGTGTTTCACCCCCATCCCGAACCCCTCGGCAATCGCAAAAGCTGGCTGGCCCATGCCTTGCAACCGCAGGGCACTCTGCAGCTGGATGCGGGTGCTTGTGAGGCCCTGCTCAATCGAGGAGCCTCCCTTCTGCTTGTGGGTATCGAAGGGATTCAAGGCACGTTTGGCAGCAATCAACCGGTCTCACTGGTGGGGCCGGATGGAGAAGAATTGGCGAGGGGCCTGAGCTCGATGGGAAGCGAGGCCATCGAACGCCACCTCAAGGCCATGGCTGAAAAGCCCCACAACGGGGAAGGTTCCCCAGTTGTGGTCCACCGCGATGCACTCGTGATCGTCAGCACGCCTACGATCCGCCCGCAGCAACCCTGACCCATGCGCTTTAGCCAGTTGATTGCCGCCCTGCAGCAAGGGGAGGCCGGCCTGCAGGCTCACCACCTGGGGGGAGATCCTGAACTTCGTGGCGCAGCGTCTCTTGAAAAAGCTGGCGCAGACCAAATCAGCTTTCTGGAGAAAGGGAGTTCTCTGGCCTCCGAATTGAGCGCAAGCGCTGTGGGAGCCGTGCTTTTGCCCGACGATCCGGAACTGCGCGAACTTGCGCAACGCCGTGAATTGGCCTGGGCCGTGTGCCGGGATCCCAGGCATGCCTTTGCCGAAACCTTGGAACAGCTCCATCCCGAGCCACGCCTGCAGGCGGTCATTCACCCCTCTGCGGTGATCGGCGAACGCGTTGAACTCGGTGCGGGCGTTTGTATTGGTGCCCACGTGAGCATCGCCAATGGAAGCCGCATTGGAGCCCATTGCGTGCTGCACCCCGGTGTCGTGATCTACCCCGACGTGGAGATTGCTGACCACTGCGTGGTGCATGCGAATGCCGTTCTTCATCCAGGAACTCGCCTTCACCGAAACTGTGTTGTGCACTCCACCGCGGTGATCGGATCCGAAGGATTCGGCTTTGTTCCCACAGCTCGCGGCTGGCGCAAAATGCCTCAGACGGGTCTCGTGGTGTTGGAAGAGGCGGTGGAAGTGGGTTGCGGCAGCACCATTGACCGGCCCTCGGTTGGCGAAACCCGCATCGGAGCAGGCACCAAGATCGACAATCTGGTGCAAATCGGTCACGGCGTGGAGACAGGTCGAGGCTGTGCCCTGGCGTCTCAGGTAGGCATCGCCGGAGGAGCTCGACTTGGAAATGGCGTGATTCTTGCGGGCCAGGTGGGTGTCGCCAACCGTGCACAAATCGGCGACCGCGCCATCGCCAGCTCCAAGAGCGGCATTCACGGAGAGGTGGCAGCAGGGGAAGTGGTGAGCGGATACCCAGCGATCCCCAATCGCCTGTGGCTGCGGTGTTCGGCTGCCTTTGCGAAACTTCCTGAACTGGTGAAACAAGTTCGCGATCTCAAGAAAGAGATCACGGCTCTAAAGAGCGAATCCCAAACGCCTCAGTAACCTCTCAGGCTGACCTGCATCCTCTGAGGTTCCATGCGCCAGCATCGCGTCGTTCTGTTGCCCGGTGATGGCATCGGGCCAGAAATCACCGCGGTCGCACGCACTCTTCTTGAGGCTGTAAGCCAGCGTCATGGCTTCAGCCTGAGCTTTGAGGAACAACCCATCGGTGGCTCTGCCATTGATGCCACTGGGGAGCCTCTCCCCACCAGCACCCTGTCGGCCTGCCGTGCTGCAGACGCCGTCTTACTGGCGGCCATCGGTAGCCCTCGCTTCGACAGCCTGCCCCGTGAGAAGCGACCTGAGTCAGGCCTCCTGGCACTGCGGGCCGGCATGGAACTGTTTGCCAACCTCAGGCCGGTCAAAATCGTGCCTGCGCTGATCGATGCCAGCACCCTTCGACCGGAGGTGATTGAAGGGGTTGATCTGATGGTGGTCCGCGAACTCACCGGCGGGATCTATTTCGGTCAACCCAAGGGTCGCGTTGAGGCCGACGGGGAAGAGCGAGGCTTCAACACCATGACTTACTCCAGCTCGGAAGTCGACCGCATTGCACGTGTGGCCTTCGATCTGGCCAAAGAGCGCCGGGGTCAGCTCTGTTCCGTTGACAAAGCCAACGTGCTTGATGTGAGTCAGCTCTGGCGTGATCGGGTCGATGCCATGGCACCGGAATACACCGGTGTTGAGGTGAGCCACATGTATGTGGACAACGCAGCGATGCAACTGGTGCGGTCGCCCCGTCAATTCGACGTGCTTCTGACTGGAAACCTCTTCGGTGACATCCTCAGCGATGAAGCCGCGATGCTCACCGGCTCCATCGGCATGCTTCCCTCAGCGTCGCTGGGATCGGAAGGACCCGGTTTGTTTGAGCCCGTGCATGGATCAGCACCAGACATTGCCGGACAAGACAAAGCCAATCCCATGGCCATGGTGCTTTCCGCCGCCATGATGTTGCGGATCGGCCTTAAGGAATCTGAAGCGGCCTCGGCCCTTGAAGCGGCTGTGGACCATGTGCTTGCGCAAGGCTTCCGAACGGGTGATCTCATGGCGGAAGGCTGCACCAGCCTGGGCTGCAAGGCCATGGGTGATGCTCTGCTGAAGGCTCTCGATCACTGAAGCCATTGGTGAGGCCGGCCCTGGATTAGGCGTCACGGGCCGGCGTCTGCCAAACTCGCGTGGTTCAGTTCTCCTGCGTCGATGTCGAAGCGCCATCCCGTTGTTGCCGTTACTGGTTCATCCGGAGCCGGCACCAGCACCGTGAAACGGGCTTTCGAGCACATCTTCGCTCGCGAGAACATCACCCCCGCCGTGGTTGAGGGCGACAGCTATCACCGCTTTGAGCGGATGGCGATGAAGGAAGCCATGGCTCAGGCCTTGGCCAAAGGTGAGAACTTCTCCCACTTCGGGCCTGAAGCCAACCTCTTCGACAAGCTCGAAGAACTGTTCCGTGTCTATGGCGAGACTGGCGGTGGCCAGAAGCGCTACTACCTGCACAGCACCGAAGAGGCTGCCCATCACAACGGCCGTCTGGGAGTCAATCTCGAGCCTGGTCAGTTCACGCCTTGGGAGAACATTCCTTCTGGCACCGATCTCCTGTTCTACGAAGGCCTCCATGGCGGCGTGAAGGGCGAGGGCTACGACGTTGCTGGCCTCGCTGACCTGCTGGTGGGCGTGGTGCCGATCGTGAAC
>JAAZVJ010000050.1 GCA_018623675.1 Synechococcus sp. HW_metabat.54
ACCTTCTGCACTTGGCTAGCAAGTTGGGGATCGGACGACAACTTCTTCTCCACCTGCTCAATCGCGTACATCACGGTGGTGTGATCTTTGCCGCCGAAAGTCTCGCCAATACGCGGCAAACTCAAATCCGTGCCCTGACGCATCAGGAACATGCCCACCTGGCGCGCCTGACTCACGGCACGACGCCGACTACTGCTGCGCATGTCATCTGCACTGACATCGAACACCTCAGACACCTTGTCGATGACTTGCTGCGGAGTCACTTCGACCCCCTGACCACTGGGGTCAAGCATCGGAGCGACGGACTCCACAGTCATGGGCAAACCGGTGATCGAGGCAAAGGCGACCGCCCGCGTGAGCGCACCTTCCAACTCGCGAATGTTGGACGTGAAGCGTCCAGAGATGTACTGGATTAAGTCGCGGGGCAACGACACCTTCTCCTGCTCGGCCTTCTTCTGAAGAATGGCCATTCGGGTCTCAAGGTCGGGAGCCTGGATATCAGCAATCAAGCCCATCGAAAAACGGGAAATCAGCCGCTCCTGCAACCTCGGGATCTGGCTCGGAGGTCGATCGCTCGCGATCACAATTTGACGCCCGGCCTCATGCAAGGCATTGAAGGTATGAAAGAACTCTTCCTGGGTGTATTCCTTGCCTTCGATGAATTGAATGTCATCCACAAGGATCAAATCTGTCGCACGGTATCGATCGCGGAAGGCCTGCATGCCGTCCTTGCGAATCGCCACGATGAGGTCATTGGTGAAGGTTTCTGTGGAGACGTAAGAGACGCGAGCCTCCGGGTCAATCTCCAAGCGGTAATGACCGATGGCCTGCATCAGGTGGGTTTTGCCCAGGCCAACGCCACCGCAGATGAACAGGGGGTTGAATTCTCGACCGGGTGATTCGGCCACGGCCAAGGCAGCGGCATGGGCCATCCGGCTGTTGGGACCGACCACAAACCGGTTGAACACGTAACGGCGGTTCAGTCCAGGGAGGCGTCGAGGTGCCCGTGACGCCGCGCTTACCGACATGCTCGCCGGAGCACCAGTCACCGTGGCAGGAGCCGAAGCGATGGCGGCAGCTGATGCGGGAGCAGCGGATGTCACCGCTGCAGTGGGAGTTGCCGTCGCGGTGTCTTGGTCTTCTTGTCGGGCCTCGACCTTCACTTGAACAGGCCGACCAACGATGTCGCTGGCGAGCTCGGTGATGGTGCTCAGGTAATGCTTTCGCAGCCAGTTGCTGGCAAAACTGTTGGGGGCCTGCAAACAAAGCTCCCCGTCTGCGAAACCACTGCAGCGCACAGGCCGCAGCCAGGTTTCAAAGGTGGGCTTGCTGAGGCTGCTCTGGAGAGCGTGCTGCACCTTGTTCCAGAGCTCACTCCCGCTCAGCACCATTCGCCCCTTTCATCGATGGGGAATCTACGCATGGCTGCGTGATCCATCTGTCTTTCATGAGAGCCTGTCAGAAATCCCTGAGATGTCATGGCTCGCGCTGCTCATCACCGCCAGCTGCGCCCTTTCCAGTGGCTGGGCATAGGGCTGGTAAGCCTTGGGCTGAGCGGCTGCGATCCAAGCTGGCAACAGCGCCTCGGCATCGCACCAGACATCACCCCCAACAAGCTGCCGAAGATCAGCGACGGCCCTTTGGCTCCCCCCTTGAAACCGGGCCGCAATGTGATTGTTTCGGCAGTGGAGCGGGTTGGGCCTGCTGTGGTGAGAATCGACACTGTGAAGCGGGTGAACAACCCGCTTGGGGGTCTGTTCGGCGGAGCTCCTTCGATTCAGCAACAACAGGGCCAAGGGTCTGGATTCATCACCCGCTCCGATGGCCTGATCTTCACCAATCAACACGTGGTTGAAGGGGCCGACCGGGTTTCCGTCACTCTCCCCGATGGCCGCAGGTTCCGGGGCAAGGTGCTGGGAGGGGACCCCCTCACCGATGTTGCGGTGGTGAAGGTGGTCGCCGACAAACTGCCGGTCACACCGCTGGGTGACTCCAACGACCTCAAGCCCGGCGAGTGGGCCATTGCGATTGGCAATCCTCTAGGGCTGAACAACACCGTGACTGCCGGGATCATCAGCGCCGTTGATCGCACCAATGCCCTGGGATCAGGCCAGAGGGTGCCTTACATCCAAACCGATGCGGCCGTGAATCCCGGCAACAGCGGTGGCCCCCTGATCAATGCCGCTGGTCAGGTCATCGGCATTAACACCGCCATTCGCAAGGCCCCTGGTGCAGGCCTGAGCTTCGCCATTCCCATCAACCTGGCCAAGCGGATCGCTCAGCAGATCATCAGCACAGGCCGTGCCTCCCACCCCTTCATCGGTGTTCGCCTCCAAATGCTGACGCCACAGCTCGCGAAAGAAATCAATGCCACCAGCAGCCGCTGCAGCGTCCCGGAGACCAACGGCGTTCTGGTGATCGAAGTGGTGGAAAACAGCCCTGCATCCCGAGCGGGCATTCGAGCCTGTGACCTGATCACAGCGGTGAATGGGAAGCGCGTGAAGGAACCTTCCGACGTTCAACTGGGCGTGGACCGGGGCAAGGTGGGAGAAGACTTGCCGCTCACCGTGCAACGCAATGGCAGTTCCAAGGAACTGACCGTGCGGCCGGCTGAACTCCCCAGAAAAGGTTGAACGCAACCGAAGATCCCACTCCTCAAGCGAAGCCAGCCCTGGTGGTGATGAGTCGCTGGCCTGGCTTCGGGCGTTGCAAGAAGCGGCTTGCGGTTGGAATCGGCTCAGCCGCGGCCGCATCAATCCAGGCCCGCCTGCGAGCGCACACGCTCGCGGTAGCCAGCGCCCTGGAAACGGAGGGGCTGTTGGACGTGCATCTGGCCATGAGTGGAGGCGGCACATCCCCGCGGCGAAGGCGCGGCCCCATGCGAACCCATGCCCAAGCAGAAGGACGTTTGGGGCTGCGCATGCGCCGTGAGCTTTTAAAGGCTTGCCGCCCGATGCAACCCCGTTCCCTGCTGATCATTGGAACCGACCTGCCAAACCTCCATCGCCGTGATCTGCAACGGGCCATCGACGCGCTCGCTGACAGCCCTCTGGTGATCGGTCCTGCCATGGATGGGGGCTACTGGCTGCTGGGCCTCGGGCCAGCCCTCTCCCAGACGTGCCCGAGCTGGTTGTTTTCAGGCTTGCCCTGGGGGACAGAGCGGGTGCTTCAGGTGACCGAAGCTCGGGCCCTGGAGCATGGCATTACGCCTGTTCTTCTCGCGTGTCACAACGACATTGATCAACTGGACGACCTTGAACCGTGGTTGCGGTAACGGCCATGGGGGCGAGCCAACCGAGCCTGAGTGTGATCATCCCTTGCCTCAATGAGGCACAACGTCTGCCCCTGCTTCTCGCAGATCTCGCCCAATGGCCAGGTGCCATGGAGAGGATCGTGGTGGATGGAGCCAGTACTGACCACAGCGCAACGGTGACCCAACTGTCGGGCGCGCGATGGATCCCAGGGCTCCGCCGCGGTCGCGGGAACCAACTGCTGACAGGCGCTCAACATGCGCAAGGGGAATGGCTGCTCTTTTTGCACGCCGACAGCCGCTTAAGAAGCGACTGGATCTCGGCAGTGGATGCGGTCGTCTGTGATCAGAAAGCCCAAAAGGCGGCCTGGTACTTCGACCTGCGACTGGAACCCACTCGCCCCTCTCTCACGCTGCTGGAACGCGCAGTTGGGCTGCGCAGCCGCTGGTTTCAAATGCCCTACGGAGATCAGGGACTGCTGTTGCATCGACAGCTCTATCACCAAAGTGGCGGCTATGCCCCCCTTCCCTTAATGGAAGACGTGGACCTGGTGTCTCGACTGGCATCCTTGGCTCCACTACGGCCCCTTGGCTGCCCTCTGGTGAGCGACGGACGACGCTGGGATGGTGTGGGGGTACTGGAGCGCAGCTGGAGGAATCGCCAGCTCATTCGTCGTTGGCGACAGGGAGAGGATCCCGCTCAGCTGGCTGCCATTTACTACGGCGCCTGAGAGCTGCTCAGGAGGCGTACCAGAACCCACAGCGGTGGCCGTAGGGCTCCAGTTCCCAGCCCAATCGCTGGTAGAAGGGCAGCACTCCGGGATCCGCGAACAAGGTGGCTCGTTCCGTTCCCAACTCCCGCAACGCGTCGAGGATGTAATCCATCAGCTGCTTGCCCAGGCCCGAGCCCTGATAGAGGGGGTGGACTGCGACGTCCCAAATGGTGGCATCGAGCACCCCATCACCAGTGCAGCGTGCGAAGCCAACCAACCGCGGCAAGCGCGGATCATGGCGCCACAAACCCACGGTGATGAGGCTGTGATCAAGGGCGCGTCGCACTCGCCGTACGGGGCGGCGACTCCAACCCACCGACTCCAACAGTCGCTCGAGCTCCACCAGATCCATGGGTCTGGACTGGCTGAACACCAGGCTCACCTGCGGATTCGGGGTTTGGCAGATCCGTGCTTTCTCCCCGTAGGCCTGCACCCAGGACTCCTCTGACAGTGCAGGTGTTCCGATCACCCAGGAGATTGCAACTTCCCCCGATCTTGGCGTATCAGAGCTTGGGGCCACGGCATTGTGGGAAGCCCCTCTGGCCGTCATGAGCTCCCGCCCCCTTCTTGTTGGCGTCCATGGCTGGCTGCTCAGCCGCAAGGTGTGGCGCCCCCTGGAACAACGCTGGACTGCTGGCGACTGGTCGCTTTGGTGCCCTGACCTTCCCGGATTCGGCGAATGCAGCCGACCCCCAGGGTTGAGACCCACGCTTGCGTCCTATGGACGCTGGCTGGCCGTTCAGGCCCTCGAACGCGCCAAGGGTGCCCCCATTGTGTTGATGGGCCATTCCCTCGGAGCCAGCGTGGTCCTGCACGCAGCGCACGATCTTCAGAAGCAAAAACAGAACCAGTGCATAGGGGTGATCTGTATCGCTGCTGGTGGTGGGATTTATCAGCCACGGCCCTTTCAACGACTCCGGCAAGCAGGCCACTGGGCGGTTCGATTGAGGCCAACACTGCCCATCAACCTGGGGCCATTTCAGGCTGATCAACGTGCAGCCCAAGGCCTTCTGGTGAACAGCACATGCCGAGGAGCCGTGAGAGAGATCCCGCGTTTGGTCAGCGATCTCGCTGTTCCCAACCTCTGGATCAGTGGCAGACAGGACCAGGTGATGGAGCCGGGTTATGTCCGCCACCTCGCGGGCTACAGCCCACAGCACAGCCTCACAATCGTGGAAGGCTGTGGCCACCTCCCGATGCAGAGCCACGCTGATGCGCTGCATGACTGTCTGCAGGGATGGCTGACCGACCACATCGATCTTGGTCGGTCTTTGGTGAAGGCCTAAAGACGGGCCAGCCCCTGCTCCTGCAGCTCCGCCAGTTCGGCATAGAGGCCGCCCAGAGCTCGTAGCTCCTGGTGGGTGCCCTGCTCAATGAGCTGCCCGCGTCGCAACACAAAAATTCTGTCGGCGGCTTCCACGGTGGCCAAACGGTGGGCGATCACCACAGCCGTGCGCTTCAGCAGCAATCGATCGAGATCGCGTTGCAAGGTGGCTTCCGTGGATGGATCCATAAAGGCGGTCGCCTCATCCATGACCAGCACGGTGGGATTGCGGATGGCAACGCGCGCCACCGCCAGCAGTTGGCGTTCACCCGATGACAAGTTGCCTCCACGCTCCCTGAGGGTGGTGTCGAGACCATCAGGCAGTCGAGCCAACAGAGGATCGAGCCCGAGATCGCGGCAGACGCCTCGCAGACGCCGATCATCAATCGGCACATCCAGACGCAGGTTGTCACCCACCGTTCCACTGAACAGGAAGGTGTCTTGCAAGACCACACCAAGTTGTTGCCGCAGCTCCTGAATGGGCAAGGTGCGGATGTCTTGTCCATCGAGAAGAATGCGTCCTTCCTGAGGCTCATACAAGCGGCAAAGCAGGCGGATCACCGTGCTCTTTCCAGAGCCGGTGGGGCCCACAAGGGCCACATGCTCTCCAGCAGCAATCCGAAAGTTGAGATTGCGCAGTATCGGCTCATCAGGCCGGTAGGCAAAGCTCACGTTCTCAAACACCACCTCGCCGCGCACTCCGCCAGCAGTGGCGTTTTGCACCCCACGCTTCGAATTAACAGGGTCGGCATGGTCCACGATCTCGATGGGCTCTTCCAGCAGTTCTCCAATCCGCTCCACGGCAGTGAGTCCGCCCTGAATCTGGGTAAAACGCTCAGCCAGCTGACGCAGGGGATCGAACAATCGCTGTGAATAAAGAATGAAGGTGGTGAGGGTGCCCAGCCCCATGGACCCCGACGTCACCATCCAGCCACCCAACGAGAGCACCACGGCCACGGCTCCCAGGGCCACCCACTCGATGAAGGCGGAGATGCTGCTGTCGAAAAAGATGGTGCCGTTCACCGCCCGGCGATAGGCCATGCCTGTGGCGTTAAAACGCTGGCCATTAACAGCTTCACGGCGGAACATCTGAACCACCTCCAGGCCCTGGAGGTTCTCTTGAAAGTCAGCATTGAGCTGAGAGAGCTCTTCACGAACGCGATAGTTGGCCTTGCGATAGCGCCGCTGCAACCAGAGGATTACCAAGGTGACGGGAATCTGAGCTGCCAAAAGCAGGAGCCCAAGACGCCACTCCACCAGGAGCATGGTCACGGCAATCACAGACAAACTCACCAGGTCACCGAGCACGCCCACGGCGCCACTGCCGAAGACCTCGGCCAGAGCATCCACATCACTGGTGAGGCGAGTGAGCAGCTTGCCCACGGGCATGCGGTCATGAAACCGCACCGAAAGGTTGATGGCGTGGGCGAACAGGTCTTGGCGAATTCGAGCCGTGAGTCGCTGACCCACTGCCTGAATGTTGAAGCTCTGGACACCCTGCAGCGCCAGCCGCAAGAGCACGGAGGCCAGCAACACAACCACAATCAGGCGCATCGCCAGAGGCGTTTCGAGCCCTTGCAGGAGCGGCAAGACCGTTTCATTCGTATCCCCCCCTACCCGTCGCAACACGGCGATGGCCTGGCCCACCAGTAAGGGCTGGATGGCCCCTGCCA
>JAAZVJ010000002.1 GCA_018623675.1 Synechococcus sp. HW_metabat.54
GTGCACCAAGACCTTGGATCAATACTCGATTGTGGATGCCAGCCCCATTGGCCTGGATGCTCCTGGCAAGCACGCCATTGGCGCCATGGTGGTCGAGGTCATCGACGGCGTCGACAATTACGTGGAGCTGATGCAAGAGCTCTTCGATTTCGACAGCATCCGTGAGCTGATCCGGAGTGATTTTCCGCTGGCCTTCGATGCCATGCATGCGGTGACTGGCCCTTACGCCAAGCGGCTGCTCGAAGGCATGCTCGGAGCGCCCGCAGGCAGTGTGCGCAACAGCACCCCTCTGGAGGATTTCGGGGCGGGCCATCCCGATCCCAACCTCACCTACGCCCATGAGCTGGCAGAGCTCTTACTCCAGAGCGACGACTACCGCTTCGGAGCCGCCTGTGATGGAGATGGCGACCGCAACATGATTCTCGGCCAGCGTTGTTTCGTGAATCCAAGCGACAGCCTGGCCGTGCTCACCGCCAATGCAACCCTGGCACCGGCCTATGCCTCGGGCTTATCCGGCGTCGCCCGCTCGATGCCCACCAGTGCGGCCGTCGATGTCGTGGCCAAAGAACTAGGGATCGAATGCTTCGAAACACCCACCGGATGGAAGTTCTTCGGCAATCTTCTCGACGCAGGACGCATCACCCTCTGCGGTGAGGAAAGCTTCGGCACCGGCAGCGACCATGTGCGCGAAAAAGATGGGCTTTGGGCCGTGTTGTTCTGGCTGCAGATTCTGGCCAAGCGCCGCTGCAGTGTCGCCGAGATCATGGACGAGCACTGGAAACGCTTTGGCCGCCATTACTACTCTCGCCATGACTACGAGGAGGTGGCGAGCGAAGCTGCCCAAGGGCTTTACACCCGTTTGGAAGCGATGTTGCCCAGCCTGGTGGGCCAAGCTTTCGCTGGCCGAACAATCGCCAACGCCGACAACTTCAGCTACGTCGACCCCATCGACAACTCGGTCACCGAAGGGCAAGGCCTGCGCATCCTTCTCGACGACGGCAGTCGCGTTGTGATTCGCCTTTCGGGAACCGGCACCAAGGGCGCCACGATCCGCGTTTATCTGGAGAGTTATGTGCCCAGCACGGGAGATCTCGGAATGGATCCGCAGGTTGCCCTCGCCGACATGATCAGCGCGATCAATGCCTTGGCCGAGATTCCCGAGCGCACGGGGATGAGCCAGCCCACCGTGATCACCTGATCCAAGCGGACGCATCCAGCGGAGGTCTCCAAAAGCCCCCCAGCTGGGGGCTTTTTCGTGTCTCAACCCTTCGACGAACGACGACCACGCTGCGCTTTTGGATGGCGATAGACCGGGTCGGTGGCCTGCTCTTGCAACTGACGGGTCGACTCAATCGCAAATCCAGCCAATGCGCATGCAGTGATCACCATCAGATAAAACAAACGCAAACGGCGCACATCCAGATCGGCAGGGGTGTTGTCGATCAACACCTTGAGGAAATAGGCCAGGAGCAACCCCACAGCCGCACCAATGGCAATGGCCACCAAAACCTTGGATCCGCTGAAGCGTTGCTTCGAGGATTGCTCCGGTGTGGAGAACTGAGGGGAAGGATCCACCATCAACGCACCGCGACATCAGCAGGTGGGCGAGCCTCGGCCTGTCCCAGCAGCGTTTTCATCACCACGTAGAACACCGGCACCACCAACGTGGACAGGAACGTGGCCACCAGCAGACCACCAAACACCACTAAGCCCAACGACGACTGACTTTGGGCACCGGCGCCACTGGCCAACATCAGGGGGAGAAAACCGGTGAGAGAAGAAATCGCCGTCATCAAGATCGGGCGCAGGCGCGACTTAGCCGCAAAACGGGCGGCGTCCAAAGCGGATGACCCTTGCCCCATCTGTTGATTGGCGAGATCGACGATCAGGATGGCGTTCCCTCCCGCCAGACCGATCAACATCACCAGTCCCACCTGGGCATAGATGTTCAGCACCTGGCCAGCCGCACCAAGAAAAACAAGCGCACCGAGCAGCGCCGTTGGCACTGTGAGAAGGATGATGATCGGATCGGTGTAACTCTCGTACTGGGCCGAAAGCACAAGAAACACCGCCAAGATCCCGAGGGCAAAAATCACCACTGCCAACGAGCCAGCCTTCACTTCTTCGCGGGAAATACCAGTCCAATCGAAGCCCAGCCCTTGAAATGTTCCATCAGTGAAGATGGTTTTCATGGCGGTGATGGCCTGCCCCGAACTCTTGCCCTCAGCTGGATTGCCCTCGATTTTGATCGAGCGGTAGAGGTTGAAATGGGGGATGACACTTGGGCCAGTGGTGGGCTTCACCGTGAAGAACTCGGCCAGGGAGATCTGCTCTCCCTGACCTGATTTCACATAGATGGAAGACAACTGTTCCGGAGTGGCTCGGCTGGCACCATCCGCCTGCACATACACCCGGCGAACCTTGCCTTCCTGGAAGGTGTCATTCACATAGGCGCCACCGAAGTTGACGCTGAACGCTTGCATCGCGGTACCGAAATCAACGCCGAGGGACGCCATACGATCCCGATCAACCTTGACCTCCACCTGCGGTGCAGAAGGCGTGAATAAGGTACGCACCCGACTCAGGACTGGATTTGTATTTCCGGTCTGAATGATCTCTTCCGCCGACCGGAAGAACTGCTCCAGGGGATAGGCACCACTGCTTTGATCCAGCAATTGAAATTCGAAACCACCACCGGCGCCATACCCAGGAATCGATGGTGGTTCAACAACGAACACGCGAGCCCCATCAATCCCCATGAACAGTTTTTTGTTCAGCCGCTCAACGATGGCGCCAACACTGTGCTCACTTCCCTTGCGGTCATCCCAGTGCTTGGTGCCGAAAAAGAACAGGCCTTTATTGGGTGCATTGCCATCAAAGCTGGCGCCGCTGAACAGAGCCGCGGCCGTGATGTCTTTCTCGCTGCGTAGCACCTCTGCCACCTGCTCATTAATCGCCAAGGTGGTCTCGTTGGAGACGCCATCCGGAGCTTGCACCACGCCCAGGGCGTAGCCCTGATCTTCGATGGGCACAAAACCACCTGGAATCCGGGTGAACGCAAAACCGGTGAGCAGGATCCCAACCCCAAGAGCCACCATCACCACCCGTCGCGCCTTCAGCACTTGCTCGAGAACGTGGGCGTAACGCTCCTCAAACGCGGCGTAATAACGGTTGAACTTGATAAAAATCGTGGGCACAGCCCAACCCACACCACCAGCCAATGCGGTGAACAACACCACCGGAATCAAGTTGGTGACACCAGCCACCAGGAGGCCCACCACTGCACCACCCACAGCGCCTGGCAAGCGCAAGGGTCGGCCAGTGACCTTTCCCGCAACAAAGCCCAAGAGGGCACCGATGACGAGCGGGATCAGGGCAAGAGCGGCGCCACCACCGGCACTCAGCAATCCATACACAAACCCAAGACACACCCCTGCTGTGGCGTACTGCTGCTTCGTGAGCTCCTTGGTGTCACGGGAGAGCAACAACGCTGCCAGCATTGGTGAAAACGTGAGCGCGTTGAACGTGGAGATGCCGATGGAAAAAAGGATCGTGGCTGCGAACTGCTTGTAGATCGTTCCGGTGGCTCCAGGGAAGAACAACACCGGCACAAACACGGCCATCTTCACCAGCGAGGTTGCGATCACCGCGCTGAACAGCTCATCCATCGTGGCCATCGCCGCCTGAACGGAGGTGAGTCCCTCCGTCTTCTTCGCGGAGGTGTCTTCGACAACGGTGATGGCGTCATCAACCACCAGACCTGTCGCCAGCACCAGACCAAACAAGGTGAGCTGATTGAGCGAAAAGCCAAAGGCCAACACCAAGGCGAAGGTGCCAATCAAAGCCACAGGGATGGCAATGGCCGGAACCAACGTGGCTTTCCAGTTCTGAAGGAAGAGAAACAGGATCAGCACCACCAAAATCACCGCATCACGCAGGGAATTGGTCACCCCCTTGATCGACTGGTTGATGAAGTCAGTGGTGTCGTAGATGACCTGTGATTCGAGGCCCACCGGCAGGGTGGCTTCAAAGGCAGCGATCACATCCTTCACACCATTGGACACTTGAATCGCATTGCTGCCCGAGAGCTGATAAACCGCCACGCCAACAGAAGGAGTGCCGCGAAGATCCATGGCATCAACGCCATAGGTCTCTCCACCGAGACTGACCCGACCCACATCGCGCAGGCGGATCAACCCACCATTTTCTGTCGTGCGGAGCACGATGTTGGCGAACTCCTCCTCCGTGGTCAGTCGTCCCTGGAGTTGAACGGTGAAAGTGAACTCCTGACCATCGGGAGACGGTGGCCCACCCACCTTGCCCGCAGGGACCAAGCGGTTCTGACTCTGGAGCTGATTCACCACATCCGTTGAAGTGAGGCCATTGGCCGCTAGCCGATCGGGATCGAGCCAAAGGCGGAAGGCCACCTTGCGATTGCCGAAGTAGGTGACCTCTCCCACACCGGGGACGCGCTTGATGTTGTCGGTGAGGTTCTTATCGAGGTAGCCGCTGATCGTCTCAACGCTGTACGACGTCTGGGCTGGATCGCTATTGACGAAGTTGTAAACCAGCAGAATCGAGTTGGAGGCTTTGTTCACGGTGACGCCGGCCTTGCGCACCTCCTCAGGCAACTGGGGCTCTGCCAAAGAGACCCGGTTCTGCACATTCACCTGGTTGATGTTGCCGTCGGTGCCGCTGTTGAAGGAGACAGAGATCGAACTGACGCCATCGGCCGAGCTGTTGGAGGTGATGAAGTCCATCTCTTCCACACCGTTGATCTGCTGTTCGAGCACAGAGGTCACCCCTTGCTCGACCGAGACCGCATCCGCACCCACATAGGTGGCCTGCACCTTGACGGTGGGCGGGGCAATGTCGGGGAGATTTTCAATCGGCAGGATCGGAATGGCGATCAGGCCCACGATCACGATCAGCAGGCTGCAAACCGTGCTGAGAACAGGCCGGGAAATGAAGTTGTTGGATGCAGACATGGCGTGTCCTCAGTTCTTGGCCGCGGAACCGGGCTGTGAGCGGGACGTGTTGAGCTGCACAGGCATGCCATGCCTGAGATTGAGCAGGTTGGTGGTGATCACCTTCTCGTTCAGGCTGAGCCCCTTGGTGATCGGATAACGGTTGTTTTGAAGCTCGCCAACGGTGACCGGTGTCTGAAGCGCAAACATCGTGTTTGCCGGCAACTTGCCGTACTGAATGCCTTTGCTCAAACGCTCGATATCGGCTTTGCCCGGGTTGGCTTTGAGCTCCTCAAAGGTGCCCATGCGGAACACAAAACTCTGCCCCGAGGTTTGGGTGACAGCGGCAAAGGGAACCGACACCAGGTCATTTGACTCCAACTGCACGCGGGTGCGCAGGCGTTGACCGCTGCGCAACTTGCCATCGCGATTGGGGAAAAATGCTTTGAGGAGAAGAGCCTGGGTTTGTGGGTTCACCTGGGGGTCAATCGACTCCACCTTTCCGGAGGCCAGCACTGTGCCGCTGCCCGGAGCACTGAGCAGCACAGGCTGACCGACAGCCAGCCGAGCCGCAAACACGGCCGGCACTTCAACGCGCGCTTCCAAGGCGTTGTTTTGCACCAGGCTTGTGAAGGGCTGGTTCTGCTGAACGATGTCACCCACCTTGACCTGCACATCCGCCACCGTTCCAGCCATGGGCGAACGCAAGTTGCTGTAACTGAGGGTTGCCTCCAAGGACTTCACCTGTTCAGCGGCAGCGATGTAACGGGTGCGGTACGTATCCCGCTGTCGCAAGGATGCTGCCCCCTCACGGGCTAAAAACTCTTCCCGTTGCCAGTCGACCTTGGCGGATTCTGCTTTGGCTTTCTGCTCAGCCAAAGCAGCCCTTTGCTGCTCCTGATCCAGCACCACCAGCAACTGACCTTCTTTCACCTGATCGCCCTGACGAATCTTGAGTTCCAAGACCCGCCCCGAGGCCTGAGCCGCCAGCTGCACCAGTTCATAGGCCTCCAAGGTGCTGACGGTGTCGACGTTGTCCGTGAAACGCGCCAGCTGCACGGATGCCTGCTGCACCGAGACCGGTGGACGCTTCGGTCCAGACGGACCACAAGACGTCAACGCCAAGCCAACAACGAGTCCACCGGCAAGGCGAGCAGCAGGATTCACAAACACTTCCCTTTGCGAATGATTATCGGAGGCTTTTTCAGAACCGTCTGGTTCCGTAAAGGCCAAAATTGGCAAATCCAAATGACGCCATGACGGCCGATCTGTTCTCCCACCACGGTGATCAGCTGCGTCAACAGCAGGCGCCCCTGGCCGATCGCATGCGGCCCCGAAACCTGGAGGAGTTCGTGGGCCAGGGAGCGATCCTTGCCGAAGGTCGCCTACTGCGGCGAGCGATTGCGGCTGACCGCGTAGGCAATTTGTTGTTGCATGGCCCGCCGGGCGTTGGCAAAACGACGTTGGCGC
Organism: Synechococcus sp. HW_metabat.54; assembly: GCA_018623675.1. Taxonomy (GTDB): domain Bacteria; phylum Cyanobacteriota; class Cyanobacteriia; order PCC-6307; family Cyanobiaceae; genus Synechococcus_C. The sequence continues at coordinate 6,438 of JAAZVJ010000002.1, forward strand.
GGATCATCGCCAACCACACCCGGGCCCACTTCAGCAGCCTGAACGCGGTGCTTGCCGGCGTCAAAGATCTCCGCACTGAGGTGGATGCAGCCAGGTTGCGATTGAACCGTCATGGCCTGCGCACCATCCTGTTCATCGATGAAGTGCACCGGTTCAACAGCGCCCAACAGGATGCGCTGTTGCCATGGGTTGAGAACGGAACCCTCACCCTGATTGGGGCGACCACGGAAAACCCCTACTTCGAAGTCAACAAAGCCCTCGTCAGCCGGTCGCGCCTGTTCCGGCTGCAAACACTCAACGCCGACAATCTGCGGGATCTTCTGCATCGGGCCCTCAAGGACAGCGAGCGGGGGTATGGCCAGCGCTCCGTCGCCATCACTCCCGAAGCCGTCGACCACCTCGTTGATGTTGCCAACGGCGATGCCAGGAGTCTTCTCAATGCCCTGGAGCTGGCGGTGGAAAGCACACCCGTGGATGCCTCAAACGGCACGATCGTCATCGATCTCACCATCGCCGAGGAGTCGATCCAGCAACGGGCTGTTCTCTACGACAAACAAGGTGATGCCCACTTCGACACCATCAGTGCCTTCATTAAATCGATCCGGGGATCGGACCCGGATGCTGCCCTGTTTTGGCTCGCCCGCATGGTGGAGGCGGGAGAAAATCCCCGCTTCATTTTCCGGCGAATGTTGATTTCCGCCGGTGAGGACATCGGCTTGGCAGACCCCCAGGCGGTTGTGGTCGTTGAGGCCTGTGCCGCGGCCTTCGAACGCATCGGCCTGCCAGAAGGGCTGTACCCCTTGGCACAGGCGGCTCTTTACCTGGCCAACACCGAGAAAAGCAACAGCACGATTGGCATTTTCGAAGCGATCAAACACGTTCGCGCCAATGCCCGACAGGACGTACCCACCCATCTGCGCGATGCCCATCGTGATGGCGACGCGTTTGGCGATGGCCAGGGATACCGCTACCCCCATGCATTTCGCGAACACTGGGTTGCTCAGCAGTATCTGCCCAATGCACTTCAGGGGGAAGTGTTCTGGAGCCCCAGCCAGCAGGGATGGGAAGGGGCACGGCGCCAACGCATGCTGGAGCGACGTGCAGCGCAGCTGGCCGCCGCGGCTGAAGCCGTGGATGAACATCCCCTCTTGGTGAGCAGCGGACCTGAAATCCCAGAGATGGAACGCTGGCTGCAACGCCAGCTCAGCCAGGATGGTGAGCGATTGCAACGGCTGCGGGAACGCCTCTGGCAGGGCATGCCATGGCAACGCACCGATCGGGTGTTGATGCTGGGAGGAACATCCCTGCTCTGGAGCCTCGACCCCCTGGCAGCCGTCGCCGAGGGAAGTCTCACCATTCTCTGCGCGAGCCCAGCTGAACGAGAGCGACTCCAAGCCCAGGTGCAACTGCTCGACCCGCTGCATCAACCCCATTTAGCCCTGGGAGAAGAGGCCATTGAGGAGCTGCCCAACAACCATCACTTCGAAGTGGTGGGAGGACGACTCAACAGCCAAGAACTGAAGCAATGCGGTCGTGACTCCCTGCTCCAACACATCAACAACCGCTGCAGCACGGGCGCGCAGCTCAGACTCCTACTGAGTGATGCAGACCTTGGCCCCACCGAAGCGCTCCTGGAATTAAACGGTTACCAACAGCTCAGCAAAGACGAGCGCCATCAACTTGAGGCGTTGCTGAAACGCGAACGACAATGGCTGGACAACGCCAACGATGCCGAGGCGTTTCTGGGGGCACTCAGCGCTCAAGGTTGGCAGCTGGAGAGTGAGAGCTGGGAAGAAGCACTCTCACTACCCATTGATGCGTCTTTGCAGGAGCGTTGGCTGGGAGAGGGCAGACCCTTTCGAAGCGTCTTGGCGTCAGGTGAAAAGGGAGATGCCGAAGTGGCCCTCTTAAAACGACTGCTGAAGAGCGTTCAAGGAAGCTCTCTTCCCCAGCGGCTCTGTCATCGACGAATTACGGGTCGACGGACCACGATGAACCCATCCACAACGGTAGATGCATAAAAAAAGCCCCGGCCAAAGCCGGGGCTGCGATGGAAAGCGCGGAGCGCTGGATCACCAGAGGCCGCGGACGGGCTCAGGACGCACAGGCTCAGCAGGCAGGATCTGGTTGGCCTGCACGCAAGCGGGCAGGAACACATACCAGGACAGCAGGGAGGTGTCGCGAGGGGCATCGAGACCGGGCTTACACACGATCTGGGAGCCATCGGAGGCACCGTTATCGGCCAAGGCAAAGTCGACAGGCAGGTTGTCGAGGATGCCAGCAGAGGACAGCTGACCATCAACCGAATCGGCGATGATGGCGGAACGAAGAGCGACCACAGCGGTCTTCTTCTTCATCCAATAGGGGTAATAGCTGTTGGTCTGCTCATCCAAGAACTTTTCGCCATCCTCGGAATAGAGGAAGCGAGAAACGCCGATCAGATCGACGTCATAGGTCTTGGTCATACCTTCGCGGATTTCATCGGCGGTCCAACCGGACTCGGCGATGCCTTGGCTGAGGGCGCGATCGGTGATCTCACCATCATCAAAGAAGGTCTTGAAAGCAGAAGAAGTTGTGGTCCAGACAGCGCCACCAGTCTTCCAACGCACAGGGCGGGAAGTGCCGGCTTCAGCTGCAAGAGCAAGGGTGGAAAGGGTTGCGCCAGCGAGAAGGCCGGCTGCGAGACGTTTGAACACGGACGGCGAATGAAGACGTCAAACCTTTTCTAGACAGAGCGGATAAAAGTGCCAACACTGACGCGTTTGAGATCACTTGAAGGGCGCCAATAAGGATCCGCTAGGGATCACACAGCAAGCAAAAACAAGCAATTGCAAGACGTTTACCGAAGGGCAGACGAGCACTCCGAGCAATTACATCAATTGTTTAAGCAACGTTCAAAACTGTTTGGAAGCAATCTTTTGCCACCCCTTCGGACATCCATCCAAGAAGCTGAGTGATTGATCCTGCGTTGGCAACTGACCACGGCATTGCCAACGAACCACACGGCTGCCGCGCTGACGCACCCCTGCCCCATAGGCCTCCTCACCACGCTTTGGCTTCAACAACAAGCCACTTCCCAGAGCCGTTGACGTCACCGTTGCCTCCAAATGTTTGCCACTGCTCAAACCCAGGTCGGTCAAAGAGCCGGCGAAATGGCCCCAGTAGTGACGTGTCATTTGGCCACGGATGAACTGCTCCAGCAGCACTTCCGCATCCCGGCGCTGTTGAAGCATGAATTCGCGCCTTTCCACATCAGCATCGGCAACGGCCAAGTCCGGCTTGGTGCCTAAGGCGACACCCACGCCTGTCGACACCATGGGCGAGCGCATCCCTGTCAGCCCGATCACCAGGAGACCAGCAGCCGCCATCAATGGCGGTGTTGACGCAGATCGCCAATTGATCAAAACCCACCCGGAAGACTGCAAATTTCAAATTAGGCAGGTCATCGCGGCCTGCATGGAATTGCCATCAACACCCACATCCGCCTCGTCAGCCACCAAAGCCAGACTCCACACCCCCTGCTGCAAGCAGTGACCCTGCACAACAGCGCCGTCACGCTGATGGATGAGCCGATCACGAATTGGATCGCAACACCAAAACGCAAGGTCTTTGGCCAGGCTGCCCCGCTGCCACTTGATCGCCGCTTCCTTCAATAACCAGTGATGCAGTACCGCCTGCCGCAGCGGCTCCGCCCCCATCCCTGACAAAGCATCCCGTTCTTGGGAACAGAAAAAACGCTTCACCAAAGCAGCCGCTGGAATCGCCCGATTGGACTGTTCGAGATCCACCCCGATGCGCCAGGGCGCCCAGGCCACAACCAAGGCATCAGGACAATGACTGATGCTCACGAACCCCCACGGATCCTCCAGAAACGGAGCCTGACCAGGAGGTGCGTTGAGAGGCACGGCCTCAGGCGGCATCGCGAACAACTCCGCCAAGACCGCGCGCATCCATCGGCGCGACCACAAATAGTGACGTGCTCGACGGGGGGGGAGTGACTGCGCCCAGACGAGCTCTGCGTCACGCAACTCCATCGACGGAGCAGATTGCGACAACGGAACTAACCAGAGAGCAGGTACGCTGCGCCGCGGCCTCTCAGCATGTCGCCATGCCGCTTCAGATCGGAGATCCCGCACCAGACTTCACTCTCCCGGACCAGAACGGTGCATCGGTACAGCTGTCCTCCCTAAAGGGGAAACGGGTCGTGATCTACTTCTATCCCAAGGACGCCACACCGGGTTGCACCAAAGAAGCCTGCAACTTCCGCGACCGCTGGGACCTGTTCAAACAGCACGACATCACCGTGCTGGGCATCAGCAAAGACAACGCTGCATCGCACCAACGCTTTATCACCAAGCAGGAACTTCCCTTCACTCTGCTCACCGACGAAGAGCCCTGCGCCGTTGCGACCAGCTTTGAGAGCTACGGCCTCAAGAAATTCATGGGCCGTGAGTACATGGGCATGATGCGGCACACCTTTGTGGTGGATGCCGAAGGCAAGCTCGAGCTGATTTACCGCAAGGTGAAAGCCGACAGCATGGCGGACCAAATCATCACGGATTTGGGGTTGAGCTGAGCACCCCCACCAAGCCCTCCATCACCAGATCCGGGGCCAAGACCACCTCGCTCCCCCGCTGACGAAGTTCACTGATCAGCAGGGGAGCATCCCCTCCACACAACCAAAGAGGCCAAGGGCACTGTTGTTGCGCATTCAACAAGAGCCCAAGCAACGACTGAGCGACACCTTGCTGCATCGCCTCCATGGTGGGCTCTGGGAACAGCGCTTCGGGCAAACCCTGCGTGACAACCATCGCCGGCAAATCGCGTGTTCCAGTGGCCATCGCCCGAAGCTGTAAACCAAACCCAGCGGCCAGTTGGCCTCCGGCGAAGGCGCCTTCAGCACTGATTCGCGTGAGGCTGAGCACCGTGCCGGCATCAGCCACGAACAGCCCCTTCGGCCGACCTGACTGCTTTTGAAAAGCAGCCCAGGCGGCAAGGGCGCGATCAATCCCTAGCCAAGGAGGCATGCCCTTGAGTGGAACATCCTTGAGCTGAACCCGGCGAGACGCCTCCAAGCAGGGGTGATCTGGGATGGTCCCAACGGCAGCCCATCCCAGGAGGTCCACCTGATCGAGCTGTTCAGGACGAGGTGAGGTATGGGCAAACGCCCAACCACTCGCGGTCTGGGAAGCCCAATGCCAGCGAGTGTTGCCAATCAAGAGACAACTGCAGCCCTGGGGCATTCCTAGATGCCTTCACCGGCCACACCCGACATGGCATCGGAAGCCCCACCGGACACGTGAATGCCACACTCCTGCTTCAACCCTCCAAAGCGGGTGCCCCGCCCAGACTGTTCCACTCCATCTGGAGCACTGGAATGCCAATCTCCAACGGTGGAATAACCCTGATCAAACAGAGGATGCTGGGGCAAATCATGCTCCTGCATGTAATAGAAAACATCTCGCGGAGTCCAGCTCAACAAGGGCCGTAGCGACATCCGACCGCGGATCGGCTCCAACCAACCCATGGTGCGGCGGTGATCGGTCTGCCCGCGGCGCACGCCACTGGCCCAACAGGTCACCTCAAGGGCGGCCATGGTGGCCTCCAGAGGCTCCACTTTGCGCAGCTGGTGATAGCGCTCGAGATCTTCGACCTGACCTGTTTCCCAGAGCCGTCCATGCAGCGCTTCCATCCGAGCCGGCGAAACATCGCTTTGCGCGACGTGCAGATTGAGATTGAAGCGCTCGGACAACTGGGCCGCGTAGCGATACGTCTCAGCCGGTAGATAGCCCGTATCAACCCAGATCACAGGGATCTGCTCAGCATCCTGCAAGGTGCTGAGCATGTGCAGCAGCACCGCAGATTGAATCCCAAAACTTGTGGTGAGCGCAAAACCGGATCCGTAGCGCTGGCGAGCCCAGGCCAACCGCTCAGGAGGAGACAACTCCTGAAGGGCGTCCGCATCAGCGGCTGCGGTTGCAGTGGTGGCGTGGCCATCGGTCATCTCACCATCTTCCAATGCCGGCTGCCTTGATGGGCTGTCTATGGTCGATTCCACTCCTCGGCTGCTTCCATGTCTGCCCCATTCAACGGCCCTGAGGAGGAGACCAATCGGCCGGTGGTGATTGTTGGCGGCGGGTTCGCGGGGCTCACCATGGCCCTGAAACTCAGCCGCGAGCGCCCGCGGCCTCCCATCGTGCTGGTGGAACCCCGGAGAGAATTCGCCTTCCTTCCCCTGCTCTACGAGCTGCTCAGCGGCGAACTTCAACCCTGGGAAGTCGCTCCCCGCTACGACTCCTTACTCAACAGCGCCGGCATCGCCCTGATCCAAGACCGTGTCAGCGCTGTGAATTGGCAAAACAACGAACTCATCACCGACGCCGGACGACGCCTGACCTACGGCCAACTGGTCTTAGCCACCGGATCCCAGCCCAACGACTTTGGGGTTGCTGGCGTCCAGGAACACGCTTTCTTTTTCCATTCGCTTCAAGACGTCAGCGTTCTGCGGCAACACCTGAAACAGCTGCGCAGCCGCACCAGAGGCAGCGAGAACTCCAGCGTGGTCCTCGCCATCGTTGGTGCGGGGGCCACTGGGGTGGAACTGGCCTGCAAGGTTGCTGATCTCGCCGAGGGGCGCATTGCCGTTCACCTGATCGAGCGTGGTGATCAAATCCTGCCGCTAGCCCGAGCCTTCAACCGCGAACAGGCTCAAGCCTGTCTGAAGCGGCTTGGGGTTCACTGCCATCTCAACGCCCAGGTCGAAGAGGTCAGCGAAAGCCTCGTTCGTTTCATCGAGAACGGCACCTCAACGACCTTGGAGCATCAAGGACTGGTGTGGACCGCAGGCAGCAGCCCCCGGCATCCGCCCCTGTGTCCTGAGGTCGGCACCGGCTCGGCACGGCTGGAGGTTGATGCGAGCTTGCGCAGCGTGAATCTGCCCGATTGCCTCGTGCTCGGTGATCTCGCCACCCATCCGAACGCCACGGGAGAAGGCCATCTTTGGCCCAACACAGCCCAAGTGGCCATGCAGCAAGGAGAAGCTGCGGCCAACACCGTGCTGGCGATGCGACGAGGCTTGGAACCCCAGCCCTTTCAGTTCCAAGACTTGGGAGAAATGCTCAGCCTTGGGGTGGGGAATGCCACGGTCACAGGAATGGGGGTGACGCTTGCTGGTCCGTTGGCCTTCAAGCTGCGACGCCTGACGTATCTGGCCAGGCTGCCCAAGCTGTCGCTGGGATTGCGTTCAGCCGGCGCCTGGCTGCTGAGCCGTTGAAACAAACCCACCTGGCGGGACGCACCAAAGGATTGCGCCCTTCGCAATTGCGCCAAGCAGAGCGGCTGGGGCATCGTCGTCATCCGCAAGGGAGCGGAGCCGACCTCCTCGCTCTGGAACGGCTCGCCGAACTGGTGCTCGATCTCGAGCAACCTCTGCACTTACTCGTAGACACGCGAGGCCTTTGCAGGCTGCTCTGGGTCGGCCCGCTGACGGAATCCGGGCAGCTGCTGTCCCACCTACCCCAAAACACGCGGAGACGCTCCGATGAGCAAGGGCGATGGCGCCTGATCAGCTGCCTCAAGGGCACCGCCGAAGCCTCGCTGACCCCCGACTCCAGGGAGGCAGTCGTGGCATTGGATCTCAACCCAGATAGTTGGATGCGCTACCCCTGCAAACCACAAGCGGGTGGACGCTGGCCTGCTGGTGCGTGGCGTCCGGACGCGGGCGCGCCACTGGGCTGGAGTGCGGTGGGCAGTGATCAACTTCAAGCCCTCTGCAGTGAAGACCTGCCCCTGCCCGATCGCAACAATCCAAGCGTCACGCCAGCAGCACCAGCCAAAGCTGGGGAAGAACGGGTGTTGCTGCTGACGTTGAGCAGCCAAGATCCAAGCCGCAATGAGCGAGACCTCGCCGAGCTGGAGGGCCTAGTCCGCAGCGCCGGGGCCCGACCGGTCATGGTCTGCCAGCAAAAGCAATCAGCGGCCAACCCACAGACCCTCTGGGGCACAGGAAAACTGCAGGAAGCTGCTCTCGAGGCAAGGCGCCACAACGCCTCTTTGGTGATCACCGACCGTGAACTCTCGCCCGTGCAGGCAAGAAACCTCGAACGCTGGCTCGACTGCCCGGTGATGGACCGCAGCGAACTGATCCTCGACATCTTTGCCCAGCGTGCCGCCAGTGCAGCTGGTCGGATTCAGGTGGAACTCGCCCAACTGCGCTACCGGCTGCCTCGCCTTCTCGGGCGAGGACGCAGCCTTTCGCGCCAAGGTGGTGGCATCGGCACCCGAGGGCCTGGAGAGACCCAGCTCGAAAAAGATCGCCGCGCCATCAGTCGGCGTATTGAAGCGCTGCGCCGCTCAACCAAACAGTTGCAGCAACATCGAGCCCGCCTCAGGGACCGGCGTGAAGGACTCCCCCGTTTGGCACTCGTGGGCTACACGAATGCGGGTAAATCGTCGCTTCTGAATGCCCTCTGCGTGAAGGGGAACCATAAAAAGGTGCTGGCGGAGAACAAACTGTTCGCCACCCTGGATCCCACCACACGTCGCCTCACCCTTCCCCAGCCAGGGGCTGCAGCCCGTGAGCTGCTGATCACCGACACGGTGGGATTTATCCGTGACCTTCCCGACGCGTTGGTCGAAGCCTTCCGCGCGACCCTGGAGGAGGCATTGGACGCTGACCTGCTTCTACTGGTGGTCGATCTGGCCGATCCAGACTGGAATGCCCAGCTCACAGCGGTGCAGCGCCTGCTTGATGAATTGGACTGCACCAAGCCCCGCCTTGTGGTGGCCAATCAAATCGATCGCTGTCAGCTCGACGCCATCAACGCCATCGCTGACCAGCACGACGATGTGATTTTCCTCTCGGCAACGGATGGCACCGGCATCAAGGGTCTGAAGCAACGCCTGGAGCAGGAATTTTGGGAGGTTGCAGCAGACACCACTACGGTGGCCATGCCGACGCCCACCGAACACGCCCCCTCATGGCCGAACTGAGTGCGGCGCTTCAGCACCCCCAGGCCCTGATCACCTTGGCGGTGCTGGTGCTGGCAGTAGTGCTGTTCATCACAGGAGCCCTGGCACCAGAGCTCACCGGATTGCTGAGCGTGGCACTGTTGGTGAGCTCCGGAGTTTTGACGCCGGAACAGGGCCTTGCGGGCTTTGGCAGCCCTGCCCTGATCACCCTGATGGCGCTGTTCGCCGTCTCCGCAGCCCTGTTTCGCAGCGGAGCACTTGATCGTCTGCGCGAATTGATTGCCTCCGAGCGCATCCGCAGCCCCCGGCGCATGGTGGGGCTCTTGGCGCTGGTGGTGGCACCCATTTCTGGTGTTGTGCCCAACACCCCCATCGTGGCGAGTCTGTTGCCAGTACTGGAAACCTGGTGCCACAAACGCAGGGTTGCTCCATCGCGCATCCTTCTGCCCCTGTCCTTCGCCACCCTCCTGGGCGGCACCCTCACCCTGCTGGGCAGCTCCGTGAATCTGCTCGCCAGTGACGTGAGTCAACAACTGGGCTACGGCGCCCTGGAGTTGTTCAGCTTTACCGCCATCGGCGTGCCGGTCTGGCTCGCGGGTTCGGCTTACATGCTTCTGGCACCACGCTTGTTCCTGCCCGATCGCAAGCCACCTGAAGATCAGCTAGGCACCAACCAGGCGCAGATCGGCTATTTCACCGAAGTCACCATTCCCAGCAACTCCATGCTGGTGGGACAAACCCTCCGCCACAGCCGCCTGCAACGTCGCTTTGATGTGGACGTGCTGGAACTACAGCGCGGCAACGAGCGCATCCTTCCACCCCTGGCGGACCGTGGGATTGAAGCTGGTGACAGGCTTTTGCTGAGGGTGACGCGCGCCGATCTCTTGCGACTCCAACAGGAACACACCGTTCAGCTCGCCACCGCATCACGGCCACCCACCAACCCCATGACCCTGGGCAGCGTCGATGGAGGCCTCTTCGGGGAAAGCGATTCAGGCCAGAAAACAGTGGAGGTCCTGCTTCCAGCAGGCTCCACTCTGGCGGGTGCCAGCTTGCGGGAATTGCGCTTCCGGCAACGCCATAACGCCACCGTGCTCGCCCTTCGACGTGGTCAGCAAACGGTGCAGGAGCGGCTCGGCCAAGCCGTGCTCCGCGAAGGGGATGTGTTGCTGCTGCAAGCCCCCCTTGATGCCATCCGTGGCCTACAGGCCAGCAACGATCTTCTGGTCCTCGACCAACTGGAGAACGACCTCCCCACGGTGCGGCGTAAGCCCCTCGCCATTGCCATCACTCTGCTGATGCTGCTGGTGCCCTCCGTCACCGCGATTCCCCTGGTGGCGTGTGTGCTGTTTGCCGTGGTGGCACTCGTCCTGGTGGGCTGTCTGCGCCCAGGGGAAGTTCAACGATCCATCCGCCTGGATGTGATCCTCTTACTGGGGTCACTCTCCAGCTTCAGCGTGGCCCTCAAGGAAAGCGGCCTGGCCAATGCGCTGGCATCCGACATGGAGCGGCTGCTTGTGCACTGGGATCCCTATTGGGCGCTGATGCTGATCTTTCTGATCACCAATTTGATCACCAGTGTGATGAGCAATGCCGCATCAGTGGCCCTCCTCATCCCCGTGGCCACCCAGCTTGCAGAGCCCTTGGCGATCCCAGCCCAAGCCCTGCTGTTGGTGGTCTTGTTCGGAGCCAGCCAGTCGTTTCTCACGCCGATGGGCTACCAAACCAATTTGATGGTGTTCGGTCCTGGGCGTTACAAGTTCCTCGATGTGCCCCGCTACGGCGCCGGGCTCACCCTGCTGATGACATTGCTGGTTCCAGCCCTCATCCTTGGCCACTACGGCACCACTTGATCGATGCCGATTCCTGCCGCTCTTCACCGCACTCAAGCCTGGTACAGGCGCCTCACGGTGCCCCAATTCACCGTGGTGACAGGTTTTCTGGTGGTAGCAGCAGGCACCCTTGTGCTCGCGACCCCTCTTTGTTCTGGCCCCGACGTGGGCCTCTGGGAAGCCTTCTTCACCGCCGCCTCGGCCGTCACGGTGACAGGCCTGAGCGTGATTGATGTGGGCCGTGACCTGACGGGCTTTGGCCAGGGCGTGCTCGCACTGATGATTCTCGTGGGAGGCCTGGGATTAATGGCCATCACCACGTTCCTGCAGGGTTTCGTGGTGCGAGGGACCGCTCTTCGACGCCGTCTTGATCGCGGACGCACGCTGGATGAGTTTGGCGTTGGCGGGGTGGGCAGCACCTTCCGAGGGATTGCCCTCACCGCAGCGGTGCTGATTCTTTTAGGCGCCTTAGTGCTCTATTTCTACGGATTCAGTGATTTGCCTCGGGGAGGCCAGCGGCTTTGGGCATCGCTGTTCCACAGCATCTCGGCCTACAACAACGCAGGCTTTGGTCTCTGGCACGACAGCCTTGAGCATTACCGCAACAACAGGGTGGTCAACACCGTTGTGCTGTTGTTGATCGTGCTGGGGGGCCTCGGCTGGCGCGTGACCAGTGATCTGTGGAGCAATCGCCATCGGCTCAAGCGCCGCAACCTGAGCCTGCATACACGCCTGGTCTTGCGCGCCACCGTGATCCTTGTGGCCATCGGCACCTTCGGGCTCCTGGTGACCGAAAGCCTGAGCAGAGGCCACACGCTCACAGGATTGGCATGGCCCGAACGCTTGATGAGCTCGCTGTTCGCATCGATCAGTGCTCGCACTGCAGGCTTCACCACGGTGCCGCTTTCACTCAACAGCGTCTCCGACTCGGGGCTACTGCTGTTGATGACCCTGATGTTCATTGGCGCCAGCCCAGGAGGAACAGGCGGCGGGGTTAAAACCACAACCGTGGTGGCGTTGATGGCGGCCACACGCTCCACCCTGCTGGGACGGGAAGAAGTCGTGATCCGTAACCGTCAGATCACCGACAAAGTGGTGCTCCGCGCCGTGGGCATCACGGTGGCCTCCCTGCTGTTTGTGCTCGGAATGGCCCTGCTGCTGGCCCTCAGCACCAACATCAACGGCGATGAACCCTTCACCTTCCTCGAGCTTCTGTTCACCTGCATTTCGGCCTTCGCCACCGTGGGACTCGACCTTGGCGTGACTGAAAATCTCAGCCGTTTCGGCCAACTGGTGCTGGTGGTTGGCATGTTTGTGGGACGGCTTGGGATCCTGCTGCTCCTGAGTGCCATTTGGGAAACCCTGAACCGCGAGCGCTCCAATCGTCAGAATCGGATTGGTTTTCCGCGCGATGATCTTTATGTCTGAGCTGGAGCGACGGGCATGAGGGAGTGGTGGAACTGGTCTCCCAGCCAAGGCGAGCAACTACAAAGCTTCGGGATCATTGGTGTGGGCCGCTTTGGCACCGCTGTGTGCCAGCAGCTCGTTGAAAACGGCGCTGAGGTGCTGGCGGTGGATCGCTCCTCCCGGGCGATCGAAGAACTTCGCCAGCAGTTGCCATCCGTCGAAGCCAGGGTGGTGGACTGCACCGATGAGGAATCACTGCGGGAAGCTGGCATCCTCGACATGGACACCGTGGTGGTGGCGATCAGCGAACCGATCGAGGCGAGCATCACCGCAACCCTGATTGCCAAAGACAGTGACGGCACCCGCGTCCGGCGCGTGATCGCACGAGCCACGAGCGACCTCCACGAAAAAATGCTCAAACGGGTGGGAGCCGATCGGGTTGTTTTCCCATCCCGCATGCAGGGAGAACGCCTCGGGCTTGAGCTGGTGCGGCCCAACCTGATGGAGCGCCTCGAACTCGATGAACGCCATTGCATCGAGGAAATCAAAGTGCCCAGCCGCTTCGTGGGGCGCTCCTTGCGGGATCTCAACCTGCGCAAAAACTTCCGGGTGAACGTGCTGGCTGCAGGACCTGCCAAAGAGCTGACGGTGAACCCCCCTGCCTCCCACATGCTCGTGGAAGGCAATGTGCTCGTGGTGATGGGCCTGATCGACGACCTGCAGAACCTGCCTAGGGACTGATCGGATGCACGTTCTGGGCCTGATGAGCGGCACCAGCGCAGACGGTGTTGATGCCATTTTGGCCCGCTTCAAGGGCTCCCCTCGTCGGCCCGAATGGGAGCTGATCAGCAGCAGTTCAATGCCCTATCCCACTGCTCTTCAGGAGCAGATCGTGGCGATCGGCCAAGGGCAGCCGCAGCCTTCAGAAGCCTTGCTGAATCTTGCGGAAGAGATCACTGAAATCCATGCGGAGGCCGCTCAAAGCTGCGATCCCAGAAGCCTGGCAACCCTGGTGGGCTGCCATGGTCAAACCCTTTGGCATCGGCCACCCAACCAAGACCCCACGGGCCATCGGCTCCGAGGGGCCAGTTGGCAACTTCTCCAAGCGCCCCTCCTGGCAACGTTGCTGAATCGATCCGTCGTGCATGACTTCCGTGCCGCGGATCTAGCCCTGGGTGGTCAAGGCGCACCTCTGGTGCCCATGGCCGATGCCGCGTTAGTGGGGCCGGCACCTGGCTGGAGAGCCCTGCTCAACTTGGGCGGCATTGCCAACCTCACGCTCATCCCGCCAGCGCAGGGACCTGATCGTGGAGCCGACGTACGCGGCTGGGACTGCGGGCCAGCCAACACCCTGATTGATTTGGCTGTGGGGCATTTCAGCGGTGGCAGCGAGCGGTTTGATCTCAACGGCAGGCGAGCCGCGGCCGGCCATGTTTGCGAAGAGGTGCTTACGCAATGGCTGCAAGAGCCCTACTTCCAACAAGCACCACCGAAATCCACGGGCCGTGAATGGTTTGGGCAAGACAACCTCCACGCTCGCCTGGCGCAGCTCGAGGGACAACGAGCTGACGACTGCATCGCCACCCTGACGGCCTTCACCGCAGCGGTCGTCGCCCAGGACTTGGATCAACTCCACAGGCATGATCTGCCCCGCCCACTGGAACTGGTGGTTGCCGGTGGAGGTTGCCGGAATCTTGAATTGATGCGGCAACTGCAGCAGCGCTGTCGCGGAGTCCGCGTCCGCAAGAGCGACACCCTTGGGCTCCCCGCCGAAAGCAGAGAAGCCCTCGTCTTCGCGCTACTCGCCTGGTGGCATCACCGGCAGGTACCGGGCAACGCCCCCGCGGTCACGGGCGCATCAAGGGCGTGCGTGCTGGGTACCCGCGTGGATCCACCGCGCCGTTAGCACTCAGGGGCGATAGAGACGCAAGCGACGTGGGGCACCCCGCAGCCGCCTCGGGGGCTGCGATTCCAGTTCTGCTCGAATCTGGTCTGCGTTGCGAGGTTGGGCCGGGGCTGCGGATGACATGGGCGGAGCCAAAGGCTGTGATGGAGGCGCAGGAGCAGCGGCCTGGGGAACGGGGGGCTGAGCTAACCCCTGCTCCATCCGTTGCAGCCCCTGCTGAATCAACACCTTGGCCATGTTGCTGACCGTGCGTGATTCCTGCTCGGCCAAAGCAGCCAGACGCTCACAGAGGTCTTCAGGCAGCACGACCTGAATCCGAGGGGACTTCGGCTTCCCACTGGATGAGGTTTGGCGAGTGGCCATGCCCCTACGAGCGTCAGAGCTACTGAAAAGTGTAGTCAGATGCGCAAGGATAGTATCCAGCACTATGCTGTGGGCACGCTTCAGCACTCAGCTCACCCATCCGGAGAGCCCATGCCCCGATCCGCCAGCCAGACCTCCCGTTCCACAGGGATCACCGCAGCCAACGGCAAGGCCTCACCCGAACTGCCGCAAACCCCAAAAGCACCACCACGCCGGCGCGCTTCACGCACACGCAGCAGCCGGCCTCGCAGTCAAGACAACAGCGATGTCCTTGTCTCTGCAGTGATCAGCACCTACTTGCTGACGCACCTGCACCATGTGCTGCAACGGGCCGAATTTGGCGCAGAGCAGGAGGGTCGCCAGTCTCAGGCTGCCAACTACGCACAACTGCGCAAAGTGCTCTGCATGGATGCACGCAGCATGGAAGACGCTTCGGCCTCAGGCCTGCGCGATTCCGATCTCGACCGCGCTGCTTAAACGGCGCCGCTTCAACCGCGCCTCAAGAACAACGTTCACGCATGGCCGCAGAACGCAACAGCTGCGGCCCAATGCAGCAAGCCGTGGATAGCTTTAAAGCGATGCTGCATCCCTCACCATGAGCAACGCCGCTGAGCTCTACCAACGGATCGAGAGTGATCACACACTCACCAATGGGCTATTCCGGCAAGCTCTGCAGAACCCCTCTGGTGCGATCGCCGCGATCTGCGAACTCGGCCAAACCATGGGGCTACCCGTCACTGCCGAGGAAGTGAAGACCCATATCGCAAGCCTCGACGATGACCTCA
>JAAZVJ010000051.1 GCA_018623675.1 Synechococcus sp. HW_metabat.54
GAGAGTGCGCAACCGCTCAATGGCGTTTGGCCTGCTCTCCTTCTTGATCGGTTCTGCCACAGGGATTGCCATTGGCTGGTGGTTCAATTTCCCCCTGATTCCATGCCTGCTACTGGGTGCACTGATGGCATCTCACACGCCCCTGGGCTACCCCATTGTTCGCAGCTATGGGGCGCAGCGTGACGAATCGGTGATCGTGAGCGTTGGCGGAACAATCCTCACCGATATTGCATCACTACTTCTACTCGCCATCGCCCTTGGCATGGGCAAGGGAAACCTCACCACAGTTGGCTTCCTCGGCCTCTTGGGCAGCATCGCCATTTTCGCCCTGGCGATTGTTCTAGGCATCCGCACTATTGGACGCCGGCTTTGGATGCGCAGCATTGCCGATGACAACAGAGTTTTCCTGGCGGTCATTTTAACTTTATTCATCGCATCTCTTGGCGCCGAACTTGCGGGCGTAGAAAAAATCGTAGGAGCTTTTTTAGCAGGCTTAGCAGTGAATTCTGTGCTGCCAGATAGCAAAGCAAAAGAACTAGTGATCTTTGTTGGTTCAGCACTTTTTATACCGATTTTTTATATCGACCTAGGCCTACGCCTCGATCTCACCAGCATTGGCACCAGCCTGAGCAATTTTCAATTCACCGGCCTCATGCTTCTGGGGGCTCTGGGATGCAAAGGGATCAGCGCCTGGTTGGCCGGCCGCTGGTATCGCTACAGCAAGCACCAGATGATGATGATCTGGTCGCTCACCATGCCGCAGGTTGCGGCCACCCTTGCGACCGCCTTCATCGGCTACCAAGCCAACCTGCTGCCAGCCATCGTCCTCAACAGCGTGCTGGTGGTGATGGTGGTGACGGCCGCTCTGGGGCCAGTACTGACAGCACGCTCAGTCACCCGCCTGGTGACACCGAACCCTCTTCAAGCCAGACCGAAAACCCACGACGGCTCGTCACCAACCATGGATGACAACGCAGGGGAGGTCGTCCGTCGCCCACTGCGAATCATGGTTCCAATTGCGAACCCCTCCACAGAGCGAGGTCTCCTGACCATGAGCGCACGCCTGTTGCGCGGCAGCGGAGGCAGCAGTGGCCAACTGCTGCCACTCGCCCTGGTTTGCCCCAGTCTTGAAGACGCCCGCGGCGGATTGAATCGAGCGATCGCAGCAGCCCGCACCCAGCTGCAACAAGCAGCTCTCGTCGGGGAAGAGCTACAGGTCGCGACCCAGTGCCTACTGCGTCTCGACGAAGACATTGCAGGCGGCATGAGTCGCAGCGCCCTCGAACAAGGTGCCGACCTTTTGATGATTGGCGCCGGCCGACCAGACAAGCTGCGCAATTGGCTGTTGGGTGATCTTGCCGATGGGGTGTGCCGTACAGCGCACTGCCCTGTGGTGGTCACCAACCTTGGAGCAGAAGGATCCACCGAGCATCTGCAGCGAATCCTCGTACCGATTAAAGATCTCTCTGCGAGTGCTCGGGAACAGTTTGAACTCGCCCTGCGCCTGATGCTTTCAGCCCCAAACCAGCAGGACACCCACATCACCCTGCTCCATATTCACGATCCCCGCTACAGCGAGCAAGACCGTGGATGGATGCAACAGGAACTCAACCATTGGCAACCCCAGGGAGAAGCAGCGACTCGCATCAGCATTGAATTGATGCGAGGTCCTGGCGTCGAAGGCAGGATCCAACAGCGTGCGAAGACCCACGATCTAGTAATTCTGCGCTCCCAGCGCCGCCGTGTCGGAGGCCTGCCCATCCCGGCGAGCGACCGCACCACCAGTTTGGTCAACCAGCTTCCATGCCCCTCCATGGTGATCAGCGAGCCATTGCTGTAGGCAACGATCACCCACCCCAAAACCGAACGAATTCTTAAAAAGAGACCATGAGAGACCTAGTGTGATGGCATGAAAAAGCCCCAGCCCGAACGGATGCGACCACGGGCCAGATCACTGGCGATGTCCATCGTGCTGGGGCTGGGATCTGGTTTGGTTTTGGCCATTCCGCTCAGCACAGCGCTGATGCCGGAATCGAAAAAGACAACGGTCTTGGGATTTCCATTAACCAACCCTTTTACCTCCTGGGCTGGCATTGGAGACCGAGAAGTTGTGGTGCTTGGGATGGATGCCGGCGGTGGAAACACCGACACGATGTTCACGATCCGGATTGACGAAGGAACCACAAAAATCACCCAAATCCCCCGCGACAGCTACATCAATTCGGCCCGCTATGGACCGATGAAGATCAATGCTCTGTATGCCTATGGCGGCACAGATGCAGTGAAGCAAGAGCTGAGCCGACTTCTAGGACGCCCCATCCATCACCACATGCTGGTGAACCTTGAAGGGATTCGCACCATCAGCGACCTCATGGGAGGCGTCACGGTGAATGTGCCGAAACGTTTGTATTACGTCGACCGCTCTCAGGGGCTCTACATCGATCTTCAACCCGGCCCTCAGCTCTTAAAAGGAAAAGACCTGGAAGGATTTCTGCGTTGGCGCCATGACGGTTCTGGAGACTTTGGAAGACTCCAACGCCAGCAACTTGTGCTGAAGAGCCTGTTTGGCTCCATCACCAAGCCAGACAACATTGTTCAACTCCCAGCCCTGATGACAGCGGCAGGGAGAAATCTCAAAACCGACCTCGGACCGATGGAGCTGGGGGGATTAATTACGGCGATGGGAACCACCCAGCTCAAAACCCATCAACTGGAAGCACGCCCATTCGACAAAGATGGCATTAGCTATCTCGACACCCAGTGGCCTGGGACGCAAAGCAAGCGATCAGTGCGAGAAGAAGAATCCGAAGTGGGCGATCACCGTTGGCGGTCTCGCCCACTTTTTTAAGTGCTCAGATCAACAAGGTGAAGGACTGAATCACATTCTCGAAGAGCCCTTTGACCTTGGGCCAGCGACTTTCATTGGTGCTGGTTGCCAGGGTGTACAAACGGCCGCGATCGACCACAACCGTGGCCAGCTCATGGCGGTCACGATCTTGAAGGTGCACAGCAAATTCCAGGTCATAGAAGGTATGACCCGATGCCTCGCGCTCCTTGGCGGACACCAGGTCGGCGTCACGACCACTGCCCTCGGGAGCAATCACATCGCGACGCAGACGTTCACCCACGGCGACTGCACTGCCGAGCTGTTCCAACTCATCGTCGGCATCCACATCCGACACCACCAGGCTCACGGTCTCATCGCTGTTGATCAGATCGTGAAAGACCACTTGGGGCCCACCGGACACGGCCACCCGGCTCCAACCGGTTGGGTAGAGAAAGGCGTATCGACCATCAGGGCTTTGGAAGGAATTGAGACCGCCTCCACCGCCGCTGCAGGCAGTCAGCATCAACACACACACCACCGCAAGCATCTGACGCAACGGAGAGCGGAAGAACGAACCCATCAACCCTGATCGTGACCTGAAGCCATTCTGCCCTGGACACCCTGCCTAGATTTCCACCATTCGCGGCAGATCCCTGAGCGGCTTCACTCGACCGCTGGCCCGGTTGATCGATCAATTTGAACGCCTACCTGGCATTGGCCCCCGTACCGCCCAGAGGTTGGCCCTCCATCTGTTGCGCCAACCGGAGGAGCAGATCCAGAGTTTTGCGGAAGCGTTATTGGCTGCCCGAAGCCAAGTGGGGCAATGTCAGACCTGTTTTCACCTCAGCGCTGAACCGAGCTGTGAAATTTGCCGCAATCCCGAGCGAGCCACGGGAATGCTCTGCGTGGTGGCTGATTCACGGGATCTTCTCGCCCTTGAACGCACCCGGGAATACGCCGGTCGCTATCACGTATTGGGTGGACTGATTTCGCCGATGGATGGGATTGGGCCCGAGATGCTTCAGATCACAAGCCTTGTGCAACGGGTGGAGCACGAAGCGATCGAGGAAGTGATCCTGGCGCTGACCCCAAGCGTGGAAGGTGACACCACATCGCTGTATCTGGCGCGCCTGCTTAAACCATTCACGATCGTGAGTCGCATTGCCTACGGCCTGCCGGTTGGAAGCGAATTGGAATACGCCGACGACGTCACGCTGAGCCGGGCCCTTGAAGGCCGGCGCGCCGTTGACTAACGCCAGGAGCCGAACTGTGATGAGCAAGCCAAGTCGGTACAGCACAATCCGCCCCCATGAGCGCTTACCCGACTGGCTGCGTCGCCCCATCGGCAACGTCTCCCAGTTGGAAACGGTGCAAAATCTGGTGAAGGAGCGTGGCCTGCACACAATCTGCGAAGAAGGCCGTTGCCCCAACCGAGGTGAGTGCTATGCAGCGGGTACAGCCACCTTCCTTCTCGGTGGGTCGATCTGCACGCGCAGTTGTGCCTTTTGCCAGGTGGACAAAGGCAAGGCCCCCATGGCTCTCGATCCCCACGAAGGCCAGCAGATCGCTGATGCCGTCATCCAGATGGGGCTGCGCTACGTGGTGCTGACTGCCGTTGCTCGCGACGACCTGAGCGATCACGGTGCAGGACTCTTCACCGCTGCGATGGCAGCCATCCGAGAGCGCAATCCCCTGGTTCTGATTGAAGTGCTCACACCTGATTTTTGGGGAGGTCATCCCGACCTCAACACTGGCCTGGCGGCGCAACGGTCCCGTCTCAATACGGTGCTGGAGGCAGAGCCGGTGTGTTTCAACCACAACCTGGAAACCGTGAAACGCCTACAGGGTGAGGTGCGGCGCGGTGCCACCTACAGCCGGTCGATCGGCCTTCTCGCCGCCGCCAAGGAACTGGCACCAGCCATTCCCACAAAAAGCGGGCTGATGCTCGGGCTGGGGGAAACCGCGGAAGAAGTGGTGGAAGCCATGGCCGATCTCCGCAGCGCTGGCTGCGAGCGCCTCACCCTGGGGCAGTACCTAAGACCTTCACTGGCCCACATTCCAGTGCAGCGTTATTGGCATCCCGATGAATTCGAGGCATTGGGGCAAACCGCTCGAGACATGGGCTTCGCGCACGTGCGCAGTGGTCCCCTGGTGCGGAGCAGCTATCACGCTGCCATGCCCTCCGAGGCGAGCACGCCTTAACCCAAAGGGCACTCAGGGCTTGGGGCAACGGCCTTCTGCCAACGCCGAGCGGCCCGTGCCAACACCACCTGGCACTCCCCCACCATCAATTGCCCTGCTCCGCCCCAGATCAGACGCAAGGGCAAATCAGCAGGGGCAGCCCCTAAACGACGCGTCGAACGAAACCCCAAGGCTTGGAAGTAGCGCACTAACCGTTGGTGTTGGAGGGATTCGTCTTCAATGGCCAGCAGCCTGGCCTGCCGACAGGGCGTGGCTTCCAGAGCCCAGGCAAGCGTTGCCGCCCACACCAGAGCACCAACCCCAGCAGGTGCCTGGGGAACGACCCGCATCGTGTCGAGCTGCAAGCCCCGCTTCCCGCCATGGGCCCAAGCCTTCATTTCCCCCAACAACTGAAGCCGGCCCTCCTGGATGGGTTGAGCGACCACCAACCGCAGAGTCCAGAGCCCCAATGGACGACTCACCTGCAGACGCAACAGCAAACCCTGCTCCCGGGCCTGTTGTTCAAGTTGTTCAAGCGTGGGATCCACCATCCGTTAACGGTGAGGATATGGCTCTACAGCAGTGACCGCCTCGAGAGGCAAGGGTCCATACAAATGGGGGAACAACTCGCCCGTGGGAGCCGGATCGGCACGCAGGGGAGATGGCAACTGTTGAGGGTCAATGGTCAGCAAGAGCACATCCGCAGCATCCCTGTAGAAGCGTTGATACGTGGCCTCCACTTGCGCCGCAGTGGAGGCATGGAGAAACCCCACCTGTTCCAACGTCATGCCACGGGTTGAGATCCGATAAGCCCCTTCAGCTTGGGCTTGCCGCCAATCCGCTTGAAGCGCCAAGTGAAACAAGGGCTGATCAACGGGCATAGCACTGGCATCGGCGGGAAACATCAGCGGTTGATCCCCCTCTTGCCAGGGATCCCGTCGCACCATCAGGCGCTCAAAATCGGGGGATTCCAGGAATCGCTGCAACCAGAGTCGTAAGGGTGCAAGGGCAGGAGCCTGATCAAATCCCTCAGGATCGGCGATCCTCCACTGGCGCACAAAGGGCCAAAGAGCGACATCAGCCAGGGTGCAGCGCTCTGTGACCAGCCAACCGTGCGCCTCAATCTGTTCCGACCAAGTGCGCAAGATGGTCAGCCCCTGCTCTTGATGCTGCTCGCGGCTGACATCGGGATAGCGATCGGCGTATTTGAAGCGATCGAGGTGGTGCTTGAAAGACCCATCGTTTTGCGCGATCAACGCATCAATCGATTGCCGTTGCTGGGGCGTCAACATCAAGCCGCGCCAATCGCAAGGATCGCCTTGCTCCAAGGCCCAGCGCATGATGGCAAGGCTCTCATCGATCACCTCTCCATGCGAGGTGATCAAGACAGGCACCGTGGCCTTCGGAGAAACCGCCATGAGAGAAGGCGGTTTGCTGCGCAGCGCCACCTCCCGCCACTCCACCAGCAATCCCAACTTCAGCAAAGTCCAACGGGCCCGCATGGCGTAAGGACAACGCCGGAAGCTGTAGAGCACGGGGTGAAGCATTAGCCAGATTGCCCGTCATGGGTCGCAGGATCATGCCCCTTGGCTTGATCCCATTGACGCTGTCGTTCCGCGAAGCGCTGTCGATCCGCATCACTGAAACGGTCGATGCAGTGCACACACTGAACGCCACGGATGTAGCTCTCGAGGCTGCGCTCTGCTGGCGTCAACGGCAAACCGCAGGCATGACAAAGACGATGCACGCCTTGTTCAAGGCGATGGTTCAAAGCGACACGCTGATCAAAAACAAAGCACTCCCCCTGCCAGCGACTGCTGGCTTCGGGGACATCCTCCAGGTACTTCAAGATGCCTCCGCGCAGGTGATGCACCTCGCCGAAACCTTGCTGCTGGAGATAGCTACTGGCTTTTTCACAGCGAATGCCCCC
>JAAZVJ010000052.1 GCA_018623675.1 Synechococcus sp. HW_metabat.54
AAGGGCTGGTCGAACTGTGGCCCGACCAGCCCTGGAAGTACTGGAGCTGCTGCTGGATCCAGGAACACCTCCCAAGGCACGCCTCAGCCTGTTGGCAGCCCTCACCTATCTCTTGATGCCTGCCGATCTGGTGCCTGATGTGCTTCCCGTGGCCGGCTTTAGCGATGACCTAGTTGCGCTTACTGCCGTGATCGGTCTTTGGCGACATCACCTCACCGAAGACATTCAACGTCGGGCACAACGCAAACTGGACCGGTGGTTTCCCTCCGGTCAGTCCTGACCTCTGACACATGCCCCAGTGGAATGCAGCCATGGAAGACGACCTGGTGGTGGTGCTGAAGGATTGGTTGAAGCAAAAAGGGCGCACCCAGGCCGATTTACGCCGCAGCCTTCGGGCCAGCTCCACACGGATGCCGGCACTGCTGGAGGTGCTGGAGCGAGAACACCGCCAGGGCGGCTTGCCAAAACTGGCCGCTCGCCTGTGCGCGATTGATGCCGAATGGAGCGCATCGCCGAACGCCTTAGACCCCAGCGATGGCTCAACAGCCAATGCCGACCATGATCCATTTGGGCAGCTGGATCTGCTCCTCCAAGAAATCCGCGACGATTCCGTCAGCTGATCAAAATCCCATGCAGAGTGTGGGTAGATGACATCGCAACATGTCTGTTGCTTCTCTGTTCACGATCTCTTCCGCGGTCTTGGTGGGACTTCAGGTCATGACAGCACTGCCTCTCATGGCCCAGACGGAACGCTGGATCAATGGTCCAGGTAGCAGCACCGGCAAGGCCAGCAAGGTGGTTCCCACCAATTGCGTCAAAAGCGACGATGGGTCGGTGACCTGTGACACCAAAGTGGAGAACCCCCCTGGCACCACACCTGCTCGCCCCTCCTACGAGCCGTTCAGCAACTGAGCCGTTCTGTGTCCCGTTCTCGTCATCGCTGGCCTTCTTTTCTGAAGGTGGTGGACTCTGCTGAACAGCAAGTCGCCAAAGTTCTCACGGTGATCACTGCAGTGGTGATCGTGGCAGCCCTCGTGCAGCTGATTCTGCGCGTCAGCCTCAACCTGATCAGCCCACAATCCGCCAACTGGCTTGGCGATGGCCTGATCAAGGTGTTGGGTGATCTGCTTACGGTGCTGATCGCCCTTGAGGTGCTGCAGAACGTCACCAGCTATCTACGCCGGCACGTGGTGCAGTTGGAACTCGTGCTCGTTACAGCACTGACTGCCGTCGCCCGAAAGGTGATCGTTCTCCCGGCCGGAGCCGAAAACAAACCCCAGCTTTTGATCGGTCTGGGGGCAGCTTCCATTGCTTTGGCAGGGGCCTACTGGCTGGTCATGCGCGCCAACCCAGGTCGTCGCCATGACGAGGATTACCGCCAGTAAAGGGCAAGCCAGATGCTGCCGGGATCAGGATCTGTGCGATCCAGCCGATGGCGTTGGTGGGGTGGCAAATACAGGCCATCGCCAACGCTGAGGTCAAGGCTTCGCAGCGGATCGGCGAGTTGCAATCGGGCACTGCCTCTGAGCAGGGTCACCCATTCGTGTTCCTCCTGGTCATACCAAAAGCCTGGAGGGCTGCAGGCCTCACAGGAGTGAATCAATTCCAAGCGCCAGTCGCAACCCTGCTGGAGAACGCGTACCTGCTCCTCTCCAGTAGGGGGCAGCGCTCCCCTCAATAACGGATCCAGCAACCCTTCAGGATCCGAACGCACAACAGCCCCTCCGTCGGTCGGATCCGGGGAATCTGCAGGATCTTCACCCCAGCGTCGCCCAATCTCGAAGCCCCAGGTCCGGGCTAGTTGCACAACCTGATTGTGATCACTGCAGGCAGCGAATGCTTCACGCCGCGCGGGGTCATTGTCGAGAGATGCCACCAAAGCATTGAGCTGCTCCACCTTGTGGAGAAAGCGTTGGAGATCGGCTTCAGCCACACCAGACTCTTGGTATCCCACCGTGATCCTGGCAACCGACAGGACCAGATGCTTTCAAGCACACTGACTCGCGACTGAATCTGTCGACAGTGCCGAAGAAATCCTCCCTATCGATCGGTGATCTTGAAGCAGGATTTCCCAACTACTGCCGGGCCTTGCGCACCCTCGTTGCCCAGGGGAATGATCAAGAAACCATTCGCAAAACGCTGTGCTGGGATTATTTAGACCGGCTCCATAACAGCCTGCCGCGCGACTATCGCTCACCGGTTGAGCTGATGGCCCGCTATAGGAGCTCCCTGCAGCCTTCCAGAGCAGAATGATGCTTAGACAGGTTGAAGTGCATGGCTTTTATACGCAAGATCGTTGTGGTCAGCCTGATGCTGATGATTGCGGCCATGGCGCCTTCTCCAAGCTGGGCCATACCGGCCGCAGGCCAAGATCTATTCAACAATCATTGCTCCGGATGCCACGTCAATGGAGGCAACATCATCCGTCGAGGCCGCACCCTAAAAATGGCGGCGCTGAAACGCAATGGCATCGACAACCCTGAAGCCATCGCCCGAATCGCCAGGGAAGGGATCGGACAAATGTCGGGTTATGCGGAAGCCCTGGGCGAAGGAGGAGACCAGATCGTGGCGGAGTGGATTTGGGAGCAAGCTCAGAACGCCTGGACCCAGGGATAAACCTCAAGGGCGGTCCAAATCCCTTCACGCCAATACACATCCTGCTCAAGAAGGCTGCGCACTTGTTGAAGCTCGCTGGCTTCAAAAATGCCGAAAACGTGGGTGCTGCCCTCAGTTGGGCCCAACGTAATCAAGGTTCCTGCCTCCTTCAGATCTTGGAGACGCGACAGGTGCTCTTCACGAAATGGCGTGCGCTTTTCAAGCGCGTTCTCGCAGTACGTGCCCCAAAGAACAAAACGAGCCATCGACGTTGAATACCCTAAAAAGGAGAAATCGTTCCACTGAGGATGGCACAGTGGCGCAATTGAAGGCTATGTTCGAAACGTAGATCTTTTAATACACGATCATGCTCACAGGGAGTGACCTGCTCAATAAGGTCAAAGAACTGGGCGATGTCAGCAAATCTGATCTGGTTCGCGCCTGCGGCTACGTATCGGGCAAGAAGGATGGCGGCGAGCGCCTTAATTTCACCGCCTTCTATGAAGCTCTACTGGAAGCCAAAGGCGTCAATCTGGGCATTGGTGGTGGTGCCGGTGTTGGCAAAGGTGGCCGCAAGCTTTCCTATGTCGCCACTGTTCAGGGCAATGGCAACTTGCTGATCGGCAAGGCTTACACCGCCATGCTCGACCTCAAACCAGGTGATGAGTTTGAGATCAAACTGGGGCGCAAACAGATCCGTCTCGTGCCCGTTGGTGGCAGCGACGAAGACGAAGAGTGATTCAGTCGGCAGCGCTCCTCAGCTGACGACAAAATTCACCAGCCTGCGCGGCAGCGGAGCTTGGCTCCGTTGCCGCGATTCTTTTCACCAAGGCACTGCCAACAATTGCTCCATCAGCACCCCACGATTTGACCTGGGACACTTGATCAGGGCCTGAAATTCCAAAGCCCACTGCAACAGGGATCGGGCAACAAGCCTTCAAATCAGACACCAATGAAGAAACGCGGCCTTCCAGGCTGGTGCGCTCACCGGTGACACCCGTGACGCTCACGAGATAGGTGAAGCCACGACTCGCTGCTGCAATTCGCGCCATGCGCTCAGCAGGTGTTGTGGGTGCCACCAGCAAAACAAGATCGAGCCCGGCAGCTTGAGCCAGGGGAGACAGCCGTTCTGCCTCTTCAAGGGGGAGATCGGGAATCACCAATCCTGAGGCGCCCGCAGCTGCCGCCTCTGCAAAGAAAGCCTCTGGGCCCCGATTCAGCAAAGGATTGCTGTAAGTGAACAGAATCACAGGGATCGTGAGTTTGCCCTTGAGGCTGGCCAACATCTCCAATACCAGTCCAGGAGTGGTACCGGCCTCGAGGGCGCGGTAGGCGGAAGCCTGAATCACTGGACCATCGGCCAGAGGGTCGCTGTAGGGGAGTCCCAGCTCGACCATGTCAGCACCGTTGTCTTGCAAGCTGAGCAGAACATCAGCCGTGGTGCTGAGATCGGGGTCTCCAGCCATCAGAAAGGGCATCAGCGCCATCCGACCTTGCTCGCGCAGGCTTGCGAAGCGTGCAGCAATGGGCGACAGAGAGTCGGTTGCGGTCACTGCGGAGGAGGTCATGGGGGCCAAGTATGCGGTTCAGCGCAGCACAAGCACTGCGGGAGCCTACGAGTCGGTGGTGGATTCCGGCGAGAGTTCCTTGAGTAAAGCCTGTTGCTCCTCAGGGCTCAGCGCATCAAAGCGCTCTTGAAGCTGCGCATCCGTGAACTCGTCATACTCCTCGCGATAGCGACGACGCTGCTCCATGTACGTCATTTTTCCGGTCACAACACGGAACAGATAGGAGCCCGTCCATACCACCACGATCACGATCAGGACCGCTTCAGCGGCGATTCCTGCAGAGGCGTCTTCAAAGCCAACCGCAGTAAAGGCGCCATAGCCAATGGCACCCAACACCAGCACGGCGAGGCCGATCAGCAAAACGTTGAGTCGCGTCAAAGTTCAGACCTCGCCTTGGCCTTGAAGACGGAAATTCAGGAAAGGGGCGAAAAGGATCATCCCTGGGAAGAACAAAAACACCATTCCGTAGATGCCAAGGCGCTCGACCTTGCCCATCTGGTGCCAACGCTTGTTCATCCAGAAGTAGAGCGCAAGAGGCACCACCACCAGGTAAAGACCACCTAAAAGGACATAGGCAGCAATCACGAGCAGCGCATCGACGCTGACCACGTTGGTGATGGCATCTGGCAACACAGGCCTTCCGGTGATTGGTCGAAATCTAAGATGCCGCGAAGGACACTGACTGGGTCCTAACCGCCGGGGGCATGGCGGAATTGGTAGACGCACGCGACTTAAAATCGTTTGGGCCGTAAGGCCTGTGGGGGTTCAAGTCCCCCTGCCCCCATCCACAAGAATTACTTGAAGGAGCTCAGCTCACCTCGGTGACCCTCCAGGGCAACAGTTCACCGCCGTGGAACAACACCGGCGCCTGGTGGGAGTCGAGTGTTGAACCATCTGGGAGAGCCTTAAACGGCCCTTCAAGCCGCTCAGGCACCTGCTGGTGACTCCGTTCCAGGGTGACGCTGCCCTCATTGAGGGGCAGCCCGTAAAAACGCGGCCCCGATTCACTTGCAAACGCTTCAAGGCGGTCGAGAGCCCCTTCTTTTTCAAACAAGGTGGCGTAACTCTCGAGGGCATGAAGGGCGTTGAAAATTCCCGCGCATCCACAGGCGGACTCCTTCCCGGCGCGTGGGTGGGGCGCAGAATCTGTGCCGAGAAAGAAACTGGGGTCGCCACTGGTGGCGGCCTTCACCAAAGCACGGCGATGGGTCTCCCTTTTCACAACAGGAAGGCAATAAAAATCACTGCGCAAGCCACCGGCAAACACCGCGTTGCGGTTCAAATGCAGGTGATGAGGGGTAATCGTCGCCGCTAATATGGGGCCTTCACTGGCGACATAGTCCACGGCCTGAGCCGTCGTGATGTGCTCCAGCACCACCTTCAAACGCGGATGACGCTCGCGCAGAGCGATGAGATGGCGCTCAATAAAGACCGCTTCGCGATCAAAGATATCGACATCGGGATCGGTTACTTCTCCGTGAACCAGCAAGGGCATGCCCAAGGCCTCCATGGCAGCGAGCACAGGCGCAAGCGCAACGAGATCGGTGACCCCAGCCGCTGAGTTGGTGGTGGCATTGGCTGGGTACAACTTGGCCGCTGTCCAGACCCCCTCCAGAAACCCCTTCTCCACAACTGCGGGGGACAGATCGTCCGTGAGATAGACCGTCATCAGGGGAGTGAACTGAACCCCCTCCGGTAACGCTTCAAGAATGCGATCCCTGTAAGCAATCGCCTGATCCACCCTGGTGATGGGTGGCTTGAGGTTGGGCATCACGATGGCGCGACCGAACACCCGCGCCGTCGCAGGGAGAACGGCATGCAGCATCGCCCCATCCCGCAAATGCACATGCCAATCGTCTGGACGACGAAGCGTGAGGCGAGATGGGGCGTCAGTCATGAACGCAGTCAAAGAGATCAGTTGAGGCCAGCAACGGCTTGGCGCAGAGCGTCAGAGCGGTTGGTGGTGATGCAGTTGTCGGGAATCTGCTCCAGCAACTTGAGCTTCTCAAGACGGCGACGGGTGGCACCCGGCTGGAGCACGAGATACACGCTGCGACCCACCTCAATCGCTTCCTTGATGGCATTTTCAAGGGCCAAGGAAGCCGTGACTCCTAGGTGGGAGACCTCATGAAGGTCAAAGATCACAGCTTCACAATCGCCAATGGCGTTGTGTTCCCTGGAGATGGCCTTGGCAACGCCAAAAATCATGGGCCCCGCCAGCTGGAACAACAACACCCGTCCGCTGGCCTGATCGATCAGTGACTGCTCCTCAGCAGACAACTCCACATCGTCATCAGCGGTGCTGATCGTCTTCACGCGTTTGGATTGAAGAGCGCTCATGCGGTCAATCGTGAGCACATTGGCCACGAACACACCGATACCCACAGCGGAAATGAGATCCACCAGAACGGTGAGGGCGATCACGCCGTAGGTGATCAGCGCCGCTTTCAAAGACAGGTGATGGGCCCGCCGCAGGAAATCCCAATCAATGATGTCGATACCGACTTTGAGTGCAATACCAGCCAGCACGGCGAGGGGGATTTTGGAGGCCAGCGGTGCAGCCGCAAGCACCACCACCATCAAAATCACGGCGCGCACAATCCCAGAAAGAGCTGAACGCCCTCCGGCCTGGATGTTGACCACCGTGCCCATGGTTGCTCCCGCAGCCGGAAGACCACCGAAAAGACCAGAGGCGATGTTGGCCAAGCCTTGACCCACCAGCTCCTTGTTG
>JAAZVJ010000053.1 GCA_018623675.1 Synechococcus sp. HW_metabat.54
ACCGATCACGACGCCGTCAGCGTTGACATGGTGATCGCCAATCTTCAGGCCAATGCAGCGGCCACCGCTCCGATCCTTCAAAACCTCATGGACCAGTTGAAGGATCACCGGCCGTCATCAGCGGCTCATACAGCTCTTGCTGACGCTTTGATGACCCGTCCGGAAGCAGTGCCAGCCGCTACACGGCAGGCACTCGACCTTCTGACGAGCCCCTATTGGGGCCCTTTTGAGTCAGGCAAATGAGGGCCTGATGGGTCATCCATCAGCGGTTGAGCGGGCCAGCACCAGACGCCTGCAGCGCTGGCCGCAATTGCTGTTGATGTGCCTCCAGCAGCGCAACCGCAGAGTCGCGATCCAATCCTGCCGATGCCATCAGCAGGGCTAACTTCACCGAGCCGTCTGCCTCACGCAGCAAGTCCATTCCTTGTTCCCGAGGAACATCGGCTAGGTCGCGAAGGATGCGCAGGGAACGATCCACCAGCTTGCTGTTGGTGGCTGCCACATCCACCATCCGGTTTCCATACACCTTGCCGAGCCGCACCATCACGGATGTGGAAATCACATTCAGCGCCATCTTTGTGGCAGTGCCAGCCTTCAAACGCGTCGAACCAGTGAGTAGCTCGGGCCCCGTTAAAAGGCGGATGTCGATGGAGCACGGCATTGGAGCCTGATCTGAGGGAACGCAAGCCATGGCGATGGCGAGGGATCCAGTGTTCAGAGCCTCTTCAAGGGCTCCATGCACAAAGGGAGTGGTGCCACCCGCAGCGATTCCGATCACGCAATCTGCGGCTTGGAGATCTCTCGATCTGAGCTCTTCGGCACCGGCATCTCGGAGATCTTCCAATCCTTCTGAGCTTCGCAAGA
The DNA here is from genome assembly GCA_018623675.1 of Synechococcus sp. HW_metabat.54. Classification (GTDB taxonomy): domain Bacteria; phylum Cyanobacteriota; class Cyanobacteriia; order PCC-6307; family Cyanobiaceae; genus Synechococcus_C. Next base: position 865 of record JAAZVJ010000053.1, read on the forward strand.
GTGCCGGGGCACCTCCGGCGAGCACCCCCTGCACAAGTTCAGGCGGACTGCAAAAGGTGGGTGGACACTCGGCGGCATCCAGAACTCCCAACCGCCCGGATGTCCCTGCCCCCACGTAAAAAAGACGGCCACCACTGCTGAGTCGCTCGGCAATGGCGTCGACAGCTTCCGTGATCGCCTTTGAAGCACCAGCCACCGCCTCTTGAGGCTTGATGTCTTCACTGATGAAGAGTTCCACCAGATCCTCGGTACTCAGGATGTCGAGATCTCGACTGCGAGGGTTGGCTTGCTCTGTCAGCAGATGGCCCCTGTCATCGGAAGCCTCCACCAGCGATGAATCCTTAGGTGACAGGTCCATAGGACTTAAAGCAAACCTTCGAGTCGACGCCTGATGTCATCCAGTTGATCGTTGCTGGTTGCCGTCTCGGTCTCAGGACTGGTTGGTTCCTCGTTGTCTTGCCAACCGGTCACGTCACGATTCGCTGTTGGTGGAGCCAGCAGTAGACGGTCTTCGTCGGTTTTCGGCACAAAACCGGCTTCGACCAGGCGTGCTTCATAGCCTGCTTGGCGACAGAAAATCTCAATCTCTTCCCGATCAAGAGCCTCGATGGATGGAACGGGGAAATCTTGAGCTTCCAGGAGGCCGGCGTAGCGCTCCGCGTCATCGGGGTTCTCAAACATGAGCACCACGGTGGAGCCGGATAACTCGAGGGAATGAATCCCTTCACTGTCCTGACCGGCGTCGTAGAGGAGTACGTGAACGAGCATCCGTTGGTTGATCACCGGGTCAGTCTGTCATCGATGACAGGCAGCGTTCATGTGTCGTCGTCTTCCAGAGCGAGCTCTTGGAGTCGGCGGTAAAGGGCCCGTTCCGCATCACTCAACTTGGAAGGAATCACCACAACAATTTCCACCAACTGATCACCACGGCGTTCATCCCACTCCAGGCCACGGCCCCTTAATCGCAACAAGCGACCACTGGAAGATCCAGGAGGTACCTGGAGTGTGACCGGGCCGACCAACGTCGGTACATCGACGGCGCAACCCAGTGCTGCATCAGCGGGCAGTAGCTCCAAGCGGTAATGAACCCTCAGACCGTCGATGCGAAGACCGTCTTCGGTTTCAACCCGAAGATGCAGGAAATGGTCTCCACCTCCAGGGGCAACACCCGCAAGCCGCAGGCGCCAGCCATCTCCTGCCAGCGGGGGGGTATCAACCTCCACCACGGTTCCATCAGGCAACTCCAGCTCAACGGCTGTGCCCTGCAGGGCTTGGTCTGGGGTGAGGAGAACCTCGGTTTCAATGTTTTCAGCGGCTTGAACTGGCGGCGGCGGAGGCGGCGGGGCGGTTGTTGGCCAATCCGAACCCGATTGATTGTGGGTGGATGCATCTTGATCAGGCCACTCACGGGTCACCGACTCGGGCTCGAATCCGCTCTCTTCAGGAGCATGTTGATCGCGGCGTCGCCGATTGGATGATCGCCCAAACACCACATCGAGATAGTCCTCGAAATCTGGAAATCCAGTAGCAAAGGGATCACTTGTGCTTGAGGGAGCGGTGTCACGCTGCTCCCATTGGCGCCGTCGTTTGGGGTCACTCAGAACGGCATAGGCCTCATTGACAAGCTTGAAGCGCTCCTCCGCTTCACGATCATTGCCATTGAGATCGGGATGCCAACGGCGTGCTTCCCGCCGGAAAGCGCGCTTCAGTTCGTCTGCGTCACTGCCAGGTTCAAGGCCCAGCAGCGACCAGTAATTCGGTTCAGCGGTAGTAGTCATCGTCCCAGGGATCGATGCCTTGGCGTGTCGAGCCATAGCGACCGGATGCTGGTCGACCACTGGGGGATGCCCAAGGGTCATCGTCCCAGTCGTCGTCGGCAAATAATTCGTCTTTCAGAGAGCCAAGGGTGTTGCGGATTCCCTGGAGAGGTGTGGATTCAGCCCGGCGCTCCGCTGACAATCTGCGGTTGAGACCAAACATGGCTTCTTGAAGGGCGCTCACTCCCAGCTCCAGCTCCTGTAGATCGTCTTGTTCCAGCAGGTCTTGTAGGTCGCGCATGGCCATTTCCACGGCCCGCTGCTGGCGCTCTGCTCCATAGGGTCCAAGCTCGAGAGCAGCATCGCGTAAACGGCGTTCCGCCTGAGACACCAATGTGAGGGCCCGATTGCGACGTTCGATTGCTGCCCTTGCACGCCGATCTTCGTCTGCACGGGCCTCTGCTTCCGCGAGCAGCGCCTGCAACTCATCCTCATTGAGGTTGGATCCTCCTTGAATCGTCACCGACTGCTTACGCCCTGTGGTGCGATCCGTGGCACTGACCTGAAGGATTCCATTGGCATCGATATCGAATGCCACTTGTATCTGGGGGACTCCCCTGGGCGCTGGAGGAATACCAGACAACCGGAAGCGGCCGAGAGATTTGTTGTCACCAGCCATCTGGCGCTCCCCTTGCCAGATGTGAATTTCCACCGACGACTGATTGGACTCCGACGTACTGAACACATCGGATTGACGTACCGGAATCGGGGTGTTGCGAGGAATCAATACCTTCATGAGGCCCCCCACCGTCTCAAGGCCCAGAGACAGAGGGGTGACGTCATTCAGCATCAAATCCCTGAGTTCACCGGTGAGGATGCCGGCCTGCACCGCTGCTCCAACCGCAACCACTTCATCGGGGTTAACGGACTGGCAGGGGTCGTGGGGAATCAGGGTGCGCACCAGTTGCAACACCATTGGCATACGGGTACTGCCACCCACCAACACCACATCATCGATATCTTCCGCAGCCCAGCCGGAATCCCGAAGGGCGGACTGAACAGGGACGAGCAAGCGATCCAACAGGTCTGGGCAGAGCCCTTCGAAGGTGCTGCGATCAAGGGTCGTCTCAATATGGAGTGGGCCGTCTTCTCCAGTGGCGATGAAAGGCAGAGAGATCGGTGTGGAGGCAACGCCAGAGAGCTCTTGTTTGGCTTTCTCAGCCGCTTCGGTTAACCGCTGCAGCGCTTGACGATCACGGCGCAGGTCAATGGAGTGATCGTTGAGGAATTGCTCGGCCAGCCAATCCACGATGCGCTGATCAAAATCATTGCCACCAAGTTGGGTGTCGCCATTGGTGGCTTTCACATCGAACACACCATTCGCCACCCTCAACAACGACACATCGAAGGTGCCACCGCCCAAATCAAAAACGAGCACGCGCTTGACTGAGCTGCGATCGAACCCATAAGCAAGGGCGGCAGCGGTGGGCTCGTTCAGGATCCGTTCAACCTGGATCCCGGCCAGACGGCCCGCATCACGGGTCGCTTGCCGCTGGGCATCGTTGAAGTAAGCCGGAACGGTGATCACCGCTGCTTCAACCGTTTCCCCTAGATAGGTCGAAGCGTCGTCAACAAGCTTGCGAAGAATGCTGGCTACAAGCTCCTCAGGGGCATACTCCCGCTCCGTAATCGGGCAGGCGACTCGCACATTGTTCTGCACATTGGCGCGCACCGTGTAAGGCACGGTGAGGCTTGAGTCGTCGAGCTCATCCCAGCTGCGGCCGACAAAGCGCTTGAGATTGGAGAAGGTATTGCGAGGGTTGAGCACCAGTTGCCGCCTCGCGGCCTGACCAACCAGCAGTTCGTTCTCCTTGGTGTAACCGACCACTGAGGGGGTCGTGCGCGTTCCCTCAGCATTGGCAATCACCTGAGGCCGACCAGCTTCCAACACGGCCACCACGGAATTGGTTGTTCCCAGGTCAATTCCGACGATCCGCCCCATGGCCATCACTAGGGAATCCCCACGCTACCGGCCCCAACCCCAAGCCCCAAGGGCCATGAGGGGCGGATTTCCGGTTGCTTTAACGCCCTCTTAGGAGCTTGGTAACCGCTTGGAACTACGTTTTTAGTGATAAGTCTTGGTCTGGATGCCCACCGACACCAGTTCTCGATACCTCCTCAGACATCGACCACCCTCGGAAAAGCTTGTCGACACTGGCTTCAATTGGGCCGCGGTGCTGATGGCCTCGACCGTGGCGATTGTGCTCTTCGCCATTCTCCTGATTGTGTTCACGGGGTCGTTGGAGTCGATGCAGCTCTACGGCTGGCGTTTTTTAGTGACATCCAACTGGAATCCCGTTCTCGATGAGTACGGAGCCTTCACCGCGATATACGGAACGCTGGTGACGTCGCTTGTTTCCCTTGCCATCGCGGTGCCATTAGGTGTAGGCACAGCGATTTTCATTACCGAAAGCTTTATCCCCAAGCGTTGGAGGGAAATCATCGGCTTGATGGTGGAGCTCCTGGCTGCAATACCTTCAGTTGTACTGGGCCTGTGGGCCATCTTTGTGTTGGAGCCCAGCCTGAGGCCTCTGCTGACCTGGCTTCACGAAAGCTTTGGTTCCATTCCCCTTTTCAGCACGATTCCGTTAGGCCCCGGTATGGCACCGGCCATCTTGGTGTTGGTGGTGATGATTCTTCCAATCATTACGGCCATTTCTCGCGATTCGCTGAATCAAGTACCCATCCGGTTACGGCAGGCCGCCTATGGCATTGGCAGCACACGCTGGACGGCAATTCTTCAAGTGATTCTGCCCGCGGCCATCTCCGGAATCGTGGGTGGAGTGATGCTGGCTCTGGGTCGTGCCATGGGAGAGACCATGGCTGTGACCATGATTATTGGTAACTCGAATAACTTCAGCTGGTCATTGCTGGCTCCAGGCAACACCATTGCAGCCATGCTTGCCAATCAATTTGGCGAAGCTGATGGTAGTCAGGTTTCTTCGTTGATGTATGCAGCTTTTGTATTGATCATCCTCACCTTGGTGGTCAATGTATTGGCCCAGCTGATTGTTAAGCGTTTAAGCCTGAAGTACTGATGACAAATCTCATTTCAACAACATCATCGCGGCCAATTCCAGATCTCACATTTAAACAGGGAAAGCCCCGAAATTTGGTTGGAGCAGCGTTGACTGGCTTGGCTGGTGTCTTCGCCCTTATTGCTGTTTTACCTTTGCTGTTGGTGCTCGGCTATGTGCTTTATAAGGGTGCTAGCAAGCTGAGTCTCGATCTCTTCTTTCTCGAGCAACCAGCTCCTGGCCTTGATGGAGGCGGCATTGGTAACGCCATTCAGGGATCGATCATCGTTACGGCGCTGGCCAGTGCGTTGGCCATCCCCATTGGTGTGGGTGGTGGAATTTTCTTGGCCGAGTATTCGCGCAAAGGCTGGTTTGCCCAATTCATCCGCTTCGGCACCAATGTGCTCTCAGGAGTTCCGTCGATCATTGCCGGGGTTTTTGTTTACAGCTCGATCGTTGCCACCCGTGCTTTGTTCGGCAATGCCTACAGCGCCCTGGCAGGAGGCATTGCACTCGCCGTTCTGATGTTGCCCACGGTGATTAAAACCACCGATGAGGGGCTTAAGCTTGTTCCCGATGATTTAAGACGTGCGGCCCTTGGTGTTGGTGCCTCTCGATTTGTCACCATCATTCGGGTCACGTTGCCTTCTGCGTCCCGTTCCATCGCAACAGGCGTTGTGTTGGCCATTGCTCGGGCCGCTGGCGAAACGGCACCATTGATCTTTACAGCTCTCTATTCACCCTGGTGGGCCGATGGCATCTTCAATCCAATCGGAAGCCTGTCTGTGCTGATCTACAAGTTCGCAACCATGCCCTACGAGGTACAGAACGAACTGGCATGGGCAGCTTCGTTTGTTTTGGTGATCTTTATCTTGATCATTAATTTAATAGCTCGTTGGTTCAATCAGCTGACTACTCGATAAGCCATTAACTGGGCTCCAGGTTTTTCATCTCCCTCAAGCGAATCCACCAATCTTCTTAACACCCTTTTTTACGTTCAACACCATGAAAGGCAGCGCAAACTCCAAGCAGAATCAACCAGGTCGTGATATTTGCCTTTCGCTCGACAACGTCTCTATCAGCTATGGAGGCTATGACGCAGTCCGCAATGTCTTTTGTGAGATACCTCGAGGGAAGGTCACTGCATTCATTGGTCCTTCCGGGTGCGGTAAGTCCACGGTTCTGAGGGCTCTCA
>JAAZVJ010000054.1 GCA_018623675.1 Synechococcus sp. HW_metabat.54
TGATAGAGCAGTTTTTGGGCATTGATACTGCCCGATGAGTAGACGGCGAGGCTTAAGTCTGCTTTGCGCCAGCTCGCTAATGCATCGAGCGCTTCTGGATAGAGTTCACTTTGAATCGTTCCATTCGTATAGCCCTGCTTCCAGATCAGTCCTTGTAAGTCTTTAAGGGCTGTCGACTTCTTGTCGATTTCGATCAGGTGCTCGAGGTAAGTAGCGATTGCGATCTGTTTTGCGTCTGAGGAACGATCCGAGGCTTTGGCGAGAAGAGCTTGGCTTGTGCTGTCTTGATCGTTGTTCCACTCCACCCAGGCTTCGCTGATGATTGTTTGAACAGCGTGTTCATCCGAATGGGCTTTTAGGTATGTGTGTAGTTGTCGTTTGGCGTAGGGAAACAGAACCTTCGACACGAAGTTGATAGGGCAAGTTGTTCCTTCGATATCGAGTAGTAGGTGAGTAGTGGTCATCGTTGTGAGAGTTGCGAGATCAGTTGTTGTTTCCAGTGCACTTCCAGAAGGAACTCGAGAATCTCAACGTGACGCCTCGCTTCGCTCAGAGTCTTGCCCCATGCATAGAGCCCATGTCCTGCGACGAGCAAACCGTGTGGGGCCTTATCCAACAGCGGTTCAGAGGTCTGCGCTAGCCGTTCAATGTTCTGATCATTGGCAACTACCGGGATCTGAACTTGCTGCTCATGGGTTGTGACGCCTTGAAGACCTTTCAGCATTTCCCATCCTTCCAGGGTTACAAAACCCTGCTGTTCAGCAATGCTGGAAATCAGTGTTGCTGTTGTCGAGTGTGTGTGAAGAACAGCTCCGCACCCAAGCTGTTTCACAATTTTGAGGTGCATCGAGGTTTCGGCACTCGCGCGCCCATGGCCACGGATGACCTCGCCATTGGCGCCAACTTCGATCAACATCTCTTCTCGCACCTGTCCCTTATCAACCCCGCTCGGTGCCATCAACAGGACGAGTGGATTCTGATGAATGACAACACTGAAATTGCCACCAGTCCCATCGCACCAGCCGCGTCGGTGCAGGTCCTCAATTGTGCTGATGAAGTCCTGGTGAAACTGTTGATCTGCCTTGCTCAAGGTTGCCGTTGGCGATGGAGTGTTCAGATCGATTAGGTCTGGCAGCTTGGGCACCAGTGGGTGCTTCGCCCTGTCAGCTTTTCACGCTGAATAGGGGTCCCGCAACTGTGGCAAGGCTCCCCAGTACGTCTGTACACGGATGCTTGCCCCCCGTAGTTGCCATTCACGCCTTCGAGATCTCGGAAATCGCTGAAGGTGGTTCCACCTGCACCGATGCTTTGCTCCAGCACTGTTGCAAGGCATCCGCAGAGTCGATCGAGCTGTGGGCGTTTGAGATGACCTGCTTGGGTGTGCGGTGCAATTCTTGCTGCGAACAGGCTTTCATCGGCGTAGATGTTCCCTGCACCAGCAACGATGGCTTGGTCGAGAAGTGCTGCTTTGATGGAGCGTTTGCTGTTCTTCAGGCGCTTTTGCAGATAGGCGCCGTTGAAGTCAGGGCTGAAGGGCTCAGGCCCCAATCGCTTGAGTCCGGTGATGACCGTTTCCACTGGTTGACCAGGAGGAACCCACCACATTTCACCAAAGCTGCGCATGTCGATAAAACGCAGCTCATGTCCTTGCGGATCCCAAAGGCGCACTCGGGTGTGCCGGCAGGGCTCTGACTCTTCATCCATCCAAAGGAACTGACCTGTCATCCGCAGGTGTACCCCCCAGAACCCTCTCTCAGGCCTGTTGTCCCTTTGTTTGCCGTTGTGTAAATCGGCGTAGAGATATTTGCCGCGCCGGTGCCATTCGCCGACCCATGCACCCAGTAAACCCTCCACAAACGCAGAAGATCCTCCGGGACTGGCGATTGCTCTGTCCCGGAGGATCTCAACGTCGTGAATCTGAAAAGAGCTGAGGCGACCCGCTAATCCTCGGCGGACCGTCTCGACTTCAGGGAGCTCAGGCAATGGCCTCAGGCCTTCTCCAGCTCAGATTCAGCGAAATTGTTGGTGTTGATGCCACCTTCAGATCCGGAGATGCCGTTGTAGTTCACCTTTTCAAAGCGAACCACCACGGGGTAGCGAATGCCAGAGGTGTCGATCGAGGCAACTTTGCCCACTTCGTTGTACCAGTAGGACTCGGGGCGCTTGATGCGCACCATGTCACCGCGGGAGATTGCCATCGCAGCGCAGGAGGGATGCATCAGGAGCGTAGTTCCGTGGGCTGGTCTTGTTGCCCAGAGCGTCACACAATGTCGTCGCCGTGGCAGCATCCAGCACCGTCTTCGTTGTTGCCGTGAGTTCCAGCCTCAGCCCTGAGCCCCCCATGCTGCAGCTGGATCTCCCAGATCCGGAGCGCGACGACATCAGCACCATGGAGTTTTTGGCTCAGCTGGAGCAGGCCTGGGCTGTTTGTGATCGCTTCGACCTGCAAACCGAAATCCTCAGGGGACGGATCCTGAAGGCGGTGCGGGATCGCGAAAAGCGGGGAGGTGAAGGCCGCGGTGCTGGATTCCTGCAGTGGTTGCGGGAGCGCGAGATCAGTAAAACGCGTGCTTACAGCCTGATTCAGTTGGCGGAATCCGCTGAAGATCTGGTGGGTGGCGGCATGCTCGAGGAGTCGAGCGTGAATCATTTCTCGAAACGGGCTTTCCTGGAAACAGCTCAGGCAGTGCCCGAGGTTCAGTTGATGATTTCCGAGGCGGCCAATGAAGGACAGGAAATCACGCGAAAGCAGGTCCGGCGGCTGACCGACGAGTTCACCGCTGCCACGAGCCCGTTGTTGCCGGAAGAAATCCGTCAACGCACACAGGAAAACCTTCTGCCCCCCAAGATCGTTGCACCGTTGGTCAAGGAATTGGCCAAGCTCCCAGAGCCCCAACAAGACGACCTGCGCCGCGTTCTTCGGGATGAGCCCGAAATTGATCGCATCAAAGATGTCACCAGCACGGCCAGGTGGATCACCAAAGCAACGGAGAGTGGTGTGGCGGTGCGTGCGTTTCAACAGGGAGAGCTGAATCTGGAAAAGGCCATGCAAGAGGCTCAGCGTTTGGATGCTCTGGGCCTGTTGGCCGATGCGGTTGGTCAGGCGCAGGCTCTCGAATCAGCTGTGTTGAAGTTGCACACCTCATGGCGACGCCTTGGGGGATTGCAGGAACGTCTTTGGGTGGAAAGCGGCAGTAGTACCCCCTACCTGCGTGATGTGTTGTCCGCCTTGCAGAGCTTGAGCGGCGCCACGATGCGAGTGTCCTTGGGGGAACTGGCGGGTGGAAAGAAGGTGCGGCTGCAGCTCGTTGAAGAGTCCCCCGATCAACTCGAGCCTCCCTTGGCCCCCTAAATCTGGTGCTCGTTAAGCTGGCATCTCCAGGGATGGTGTGCTTTGGATCCATTGCTGGCCTCTTTGCACCAGCACTACGGCTGGGATGACTTTCGTCCTGGTCAGAGGCCGGTCATTGAAGCGCTCCTGTCTGGTCGTGACGCCTTGGCGGTGTTGCCGACAGGGGGAGGAAAGTCGCTCTGTTACCAGCTTCCAGCGCTGGTGAGAGATGGCCTTGTGCTGGTGATCTCTCCCTTGGTTGCCCTGATGGAAGATCAGGTTCGCCAGTTGCGTAGCCGAGCCGTTCCCGCTGCTTGCCTGCATGCAGGGCTAACTCCAGAAGTGCGTCAAGAGGTCTGGCGCTCGTTGGCCGAAGGGAAGCTGCGGCTCCTGTATTTGGCGCCTGAGCGCTTGCAGTCTTCTCAGGTCAGGGAGTTGATCGCGTCCACCTTCCGTCAGAAACGCTTGGTGGCGCTGGCTGTGGATGAAGCGCACTGCATCAGCGCTTGGGGGCACGACTTCCGCCCCGACTATCGCCGGCTTGGAGAGGTGAGAACACTTTGCCCAGGGGTGCCGATGGTGGCGCTGAGCGCTACGGCGGCGCCTCGTGTACGCGCCGACATCTTGCGTCTACTGGCCCTCGAAAAGCCCTTGGTGCAGGTTTGTTCTGCGCAACGCGACAACCTGCACTACGCCATGCAGCGACGCCCCAAGGATCCCTTGGATCAAGTGCTCAAGGCCATACGCCGTTCCCGTGGCGCTTCCTTGATTTATGCGCGTACGCGCCGCTCGGTTGAGCACTGGGCGAAGCGTTTGGATGCCAACGGTGTGGAGGCGATTCCTTATCACGCTGGCTTGGACCCGGATCTTCGTCATCAAGCTCTCTGCCATTTCCTCGAGGCAGATCGACCTGTCTTGGTGGCCACTGTCGCGTTTGGGATGGGCGTGGATCGCGGTGATGTGGGATTGGTTCTGCACCTCGATCTTCCCTCCACGCCCGAGGGTTACCTCCAGGAATCAGGAAGGGCCGGCAGAGATGGTGAACCGGCCCAATGTTTGGTGCTGTTTTCTCCCGGCGATCGCACCAGCCTGGGGTGGGCGATGCAGGCTTCCTTGCGCCGTCACCACAACCCGGAGCTGGAGCAGGAGGAGCGCTCCAGGGTTGAACTGGCCCAACAACAGTTGCGTCGCATGGAAGCGGTCGCGGAGGGGGAGATGTGCCGCCAACAGGCGTTGCTGCTGGCCGTGGGAGAACTGGCTCCGCCCTGTGGTCGATGCGATCGCTGCCTTTCGCATTTGCAGCGGGATGATTGGTCTGAAGCTGCGCAGATGCTTTTACAGACTCTGGAAGGCAACCATGGAACGGATGCTCGCTCTTTGAGCGATACCTTGGCCGAGCTGGAACCATTGCGCTGGGGGTGGCTGACCAGGCGACTGGTGCAAGAGGAGCTGATTAGCGAAAGCAATGACGGCAGTCAGCGGCTGTACTTGCGCGACAGCGGAAGGCGTTTCCTCAAGCAACCTTGGCCACTGCATTACGCAGCTTGATGCCTCGATGGCGCTTCAGCTTGCGCTGCAACGGTCTTTGACCAGATCCCTTTCGTAACCCTTTTGTGGGGCGCTCCAGGTTTTCCAAGCTCCATTGGCACCAGTCACGTTGATTTTGCGTGCACCACAATTCACTGCCAGATAAAGAGGCTGACCATCGGCATTGAGGGTGGGCACCACTTCACTGCCCGCCATCGTTTTCCAATTGCCCCAATCCACCTTGAGGGGTCCGTAGTTGCGCCAATCCGCTTGTTTGGGTGCCACAGATGGCTTGGATTTCGTGGTCGCTTTGGCCACCAGGGTTGGCTTTGTGGTTTTGGCAGCTGCTGTAACCGGCTTGGTTTGAACGGGTTTTGCCGCTGGCTTTTGGGTGGTGCGAATCGGCGTCGTCGATGAGCCCGCGAGGGTTGTCGAACGGGGTGCTGGCTCTTCGACTGATTGGGTGCTCAGTGGAGTCCTGTCCGCGACAGGCGCGCGTCGGAGCAGCAACTGGGTGCCGATTTCCACTTTGTTGGGGTTGTTGAGGCTGTTGAGGTCGATCAACGAGGCCACGGAAACGTCGTAGGCCTTGGCGATCTGCGTGAGGGTCTGACCACGCGCCACCGTGTGGCTGGTGGCACCTGGGGTCACTTTGACCGGAACCGGTTTGGCTTTCGCTGTTGTTTTTCTGGGCTGGGGCAGAACGGCGTTGCTAGGAAGACGCAGCCGCTGGCCCACCTGCACGTAATCGGCATTACGAAGGGAATTGAGGGCAATCAGATCCCGCTCTTTAACCCGATAGCGGCTGGCAATGCTGCTGAGACTCTCGCCCCTCATGACGGTGTGACGACCGCGACCTGCTGTGACGGTGGGGCCTGGGAGGCGCAGGCGCTGGCCCACGCGCACGTAATCAGAATTCCTGAGGTCGTTGAGACGCATCAAGGTTCTGATCGACACGCCGTAGCGGCTGGCGATGTCGCTCAGGGTGTCGCCGGAGCGCACGGTGACGGTACGGCCGATGGCCTGAAGCGGCATCAGGGCCGACAGGGCCAGGACAGCGATCAGAGCTCGGCGCATCCGTTTTTATTCACTGCGCGAACCATAAGGTGCCTCAGCGATGGCGCCAGTCCTCACTAGCCGAGTAAGCGACGCATCCAATCCCTGCTCAGCCGGTAGGGGGGGTAGCGAAGTGGCAGGTCCAATACAAAGGGGCGCCGTAGAACAGAGCGCTCGTGCGAAAAGGTCTTGAAGCCGGCTTCTCCGTGGTAGCTGCCCATGCCGCTGGGGCCGACGCCTCCGAAGGGAAGGTCAGGAATGCCCACGTGCATCACCACATCGTTGAAGCACACGCCACCGGAACTGGTGCCCATGAGCAGTTGCTGCTGTTGCTCAGGATCTCCTCCAAAGAGATAGAGGGCCAAAGGCTTGGGCAGACTGCGGATCTGCGCCATGGCTGCGGTCAGATTGGGCACGCTCATCAAGGGCAGCAAAGGCCCAAACAGCTCATCCCGCATCAGGGGGTCGCTGTTGTCATCGACGGCGATCACAGTGGGGGCGATTCTCCTTTCTGAGGGGTCGTGCTCCCCCCCGATCAACACCTGTTCCTTGCCCAAGGCGCCTTGAAGCAAGGCATCCAAGCGTTGGTATTGGCGATCGTTGATGACGCGTCCGAGGTCTTTCGATGCCAGGGGGTTGGTTCCATACAACTCCTCTCGGGCACGGGTGAGGGCGGCTAAGAGCGGATCCCGCAGTCCTTCCTCCACCAGCAGGTAGTCGGGAGCAATGCAGGTTTGCCCGGCGTTCAGGCCTTTCCCCCAGATCAGACGCCGTGCCGTGACTGCGAGATCGGCTCCTTCCAGCA
>JAAZVJ010000055.1 GCA_018623675.1 Synechococcus sp. HW_metabat.54
GACGGGAACGGCAGCCAAAATCACCCCGATCCGACAGTTGGAAGCCACAGCTCTGTCCGATCAACGGCCAGTGATGGACGCCCTACGGACGAAGTTGGTGGCCATCACCGAAGGACGGGATCCTGAGTACTCCCACTGGGTCACCCGGATCGATCTGAACGCCTGAGCCCCGAACGCCTGAGTCCCTGAACGCAATCCTTAGGATGGCGTGGACACTCGGACCCCAGATGACAGCAGGAACGGTTAGCGCCACAAACTCCCGCTTTCTGGACCGACTGCATGCTCCCGAGCGTCCAGTACTGGTGTTTGACGGAGCCACAGGCACCTCTCTCCAGCAGATGGACTTAACCGCCGAGGATTTTGGCGGTGAAGAGCTGGAAGGCTGTAACGAGAATCTCGTCGTTACCAGGCCAGATGCGGTGCAGAGCGTGCATCGCCTGTTCCTTGATGCCGGCTGCGACGTTATCGAGACCGACACGTTTGGAGCAGCGAGCGTTGTGCTCGCTGAATACGGACTTGAAGATCAAGCCTTTGAACTGAATCGGCGCGCCGCGGAGCTGGCAAGGGAGGTCGCCGACGCCTACAGCACGAGCGAAAAGCCTCGCTTCGTGGCGGGATCGATGGGGCCCACCACAAAGCTGCCCACCTTGGGACACATCGATTTCGACACCCTGAAAGAGGCCTACACCGAACAGGCGGAGGGTCTTCTGGTTGGAGGGGTTGATCTCTTCATCATCGAGACCTGCCAAGACGTGCTGCAAATCAAGGCAGCGCTGCAGGGTGTGACGGAAGCCTTCGAGAAGCGAGGAGAACGTCGTCCACTGATGGTCTCCGTGACCATGGAAACCACGGGCACCATGCTCGTTGGTTCCGACATTGCAGCGGTGGTGTCGATTCTTGAGCCCTTCCCGATCGACATCCTCGGCCTCAACTGCGCAACCGGGCCCGAGCAGATGAAGGAGCACATCCGCTATTTGTCTGAGCACTCACCTTTTGTGGTGAGCTGTATCCCCAACGCAGGCCTTCCCGAAAACGTAGGTGGTGTGGCCCACTACAGGCTCCAGCCCATGGAGCTCAAAATGCAATTGATGCACTTTGTGGAAGACCTTGGGGTGCAAGTGATTGGTGGATGCTGTGGCACGACACCGGCCCACATTCAGGCACTGTCTGAGATTTCAACAGAGCTGAAGCCAGCCCACCGGCCAACGCGAACGGCCCATCAGGAACGACCGTCACTGGGCTATGAACCGGCAGCAGCCTCCATTTATGGGGCCACGAGTTACCACCAGGACAACTCCTTCTTGATCATTGGCGAACGACTGAATGCCAGTGGATCCAAGAAAGTTCGTGAGCTCCTTAACGAGGAAGACTGGGATGGACTTGTGGCTGTTGCACGCGGACAGGTCAAAGAAAACGCCCACGTTCTCGATGTGAATGTCGACTACGTCGGCCGTGATGGGGAGAGTGATATGCGAGAGCTTGTCTCGCGCGTAGTCACCAATATCAATCTGCCACTGATGCTCGACTCCACCGAGTGGCAAAAAATGGAGGCCGGTCTGAAAGTGGCCGGAGGCAAATGCATCCTGAACTCCACCAACTATGAAGATGGGGATGAACGTTTCTTCAAAGTTCTCGAGCTGGCTAAGCGTTACGGGGCCGGCGTTGTGGTGGGCACCATCGATGAAGATGGAATGGCACGAACCGCAGAAAAAAAACTGGCGATTGCCAAACGGGCCTATCGAGCCGCAGTGGAATACGGCATTCCGGCAAGGGAAATCTTCTATGACCCGCTGGCATTACCGATCTCCACTGGTATTGAGGAAGATCGCCGCAATGGACTAGAAACGATCGAGGCGATTCGACGAATTCGGGAAGACCTACCAGGCGTTCATGTTGTGCTGGGTGTCTCCAATGTGAGTTTTGGACTCTCTCCCGCAGCGAGAATTACGCTGAACTCTGTCTTCCTGCACGATTGCTGCGAAGCGGGAATGGATGCGGCAATTGTTTCTCCAGCCAAGATTCTTCCCTTGATGAAGATCAGCGAGGAGCACCAACAGGTTTGTCGCGATTTGATCAATGATCAACGTCGCTTCGAGGACGGTGTTTGCGTTTATGACCCCCTCACTGTTCTTACGACACTGTTCGAAGGCGTCAGCACAAAAGATGCGCGCGCCTCGGGACCATCCCTTGAAGACCTGCCCGTTGAAGAACGCCTGAAACAACACATTATCGATGGAGAAAGAATTGGTCTCGAAGAGGCCTTGACCCTCGGCCTCGAGTCCTACAAACCGCTCGAAATCGTCAACACTTTTCTGCTAGACGGCATGAAGGTAGTGGGCGAATTGTTTGGTTCCGGCC
Organism: Synechococcus sp. HW_metabat.54; assembly: GCA_018623675.1. Lineage (GTDB taxonomy): Bacteria > Cyanobacteriota > Cyanobacteriia > PCC-6307 > Cyanobiaceae > Synechococcus_C. Next base: position 2,359 of record JAAZVJ010000055.1, read on the forward strand.
AGATGCAGTTGCCATTCGTGTTGCAATCTGCCGAGACCATGAAGGCCGCCGTTGCTTTCCTCGAACCACACATGGAAAAAAGTGATGGTGAGCGGTCAGCTAAAGCAAAATTTTTAATCGCCACAGTGAAAGGTGATGTTCATGATATTGGCAAGAATCTTGTCGACATCATCCTCACGAACAATGGGTACGAGGTGATCAATCTCGGAATCAAACAGGAGGTGGGTGCGATTATCGAGGCCCAGAAGCAACATCAGGCCGACTGCATTGCCATGAGTGGCTTGCTGGTGAAATCAACTGCCTTCATGAAGGACAACCTTCAGGCGTTCAATGAGGCCGGGATTTCTGTGCCTGTCGTGTTAGGAGGCGCCGCCTTGACGCCTCGTTTCGTCAACAAAGATTGCAGCGAGGTTTACCAAGGGAAGGTGATTTATGGCCGTGATGCGTTCACTGACCTTCGCTTCATGGATGCCTATGTGAACGCAAAGGCAGGAGACCGCTGGGACAACCACAAAGGCTTTCTGGATGGCACACCTGAAGGGTTGTCGATCGGTGGGGATCCAGATGATTCATCCCATCCCTCGGCAAACGAGCCAACCGAAGCCAGCACTGCAACGACACCCAGCGATCAGCAACCCATTTCAACGGAGCGCTCGGATGCTGTTCCTGCGGAAGCACCCATCACGCCTCCATTCCTGGGGTCGTCATTGTTGACAACAAGCGAGATTCCGTTTGAAGAAGTTGTGCACTACCTCGACAGGCAGGCCCTGTTTGCAGGTCAGTGGCAGATGCGCAAATCCAAGGAGCAATCGCGCGAGCAATACGAGGCCGAGTTGGAACAAAAGGCAGAACCTGTTCTGCAGGCGTGGCTCACGAGAATTCGTGAAGAGGGCCTGTTGGAACCTGCTGTGGCCTATGGCTATTTCCCCTGTGGTCGCCGAGGCAACTCGGTTGTTGTCTTCAACCCAGAGCGTGATGCAGAGCTTGGTGAGTTCTCCCTACCCCGCCAACGGGGCGGCAATCGTTATTGCATCGCCGATTTCTACAACGATCTGACCAACGGATGCCCTACCGATGTGTTGCCCATGCAGGCGGTCACCATGGGGGAAAAAGCCAGTCAATTCAGTCAGGCTCTGTTTGAGAAAGATGCCTACAGCGACTACCTTTTCTTCCATGGACTCGCTGTCCAGATGGCAGAAGCCCTTGCGGAATGGACTCACGCCAGAATCCGTCGCGAGTGCGGATTCAGCGACCCAGAGTCCATGCCACTGCGTGATGTTCTCGCCCAGCGCTACCGCGGCAGCCGTTACTCATTTGGTTATCCGGCCTGCCCCAATGTGGCTGATTCGCGCCAACAGCTCGAATGGCTTGATGCAGGGCGTATCGGTCTCACGATGGATGAGTCCGATCAATTGCACCCTGAACAAAGCACAACTGCCTTGGTTGCCCTGCACAGCAACGCCCGCTACTTCAGTGCATGAGGGCGTTTACTGGCTGAACCGCTGCTGAGCTGATCAGGTGCTGAACCGATCAGCTGCAGTGCCAAGGGTCTCGAGCAGACTGTTGGCTGTTTTGCATCCCCCATGGATCTCAGCGGACCTGACGCCATCGATCAAGCCATTGCCGCAGGCATCGATCTCGATGGCTCTCCACTGCCCGAATCCATGCTCACCCTCTACAGGGAGGTCATGGACAAAGAAGGGCAACGCAAACGCAGTGGAGTGCGCAAGTCGATGCGGAACCGTGTGGTGCGCACCGGAGCAAAACATTTCGATCAGGCCACTCTTAATGCCCGTCTGATCGATGCGGGCTGGGAAGGCCTCAAAGACAAGGAGATCAGCTTCTTCTACAGCTGACCAACAAAGAGCCCCAGGAGAGTTTCCTGGGGCCTTCTGACAGGACACAGCGCTCGATGAGCGTCAGTCCTGGCACATTTTCTCCATGGTCTCGATCACTTCCTGCTGAAACTCCTCCAGAGCGCTGGACTCGCTCAAATCAATGCCCTCACCTGCGGCATTTTGAGCGAGGTCCTGAAAGTGGAACGCTCCTTCGCCGTTGGCTAGGAACTCGATTGCGGACGACTCACCGCTCTCACGAAAGGCATCGCAAAGGGCCAGGAAGGCGGCGTCTTCAGTGAACTCCCAATCCATCGAGGAGGCATGACTGATCGACCTTTAACGCCTCGCCCCCGGGATCCGTCAACCACCTTGTCGCGCAATGTGCCATTTTTCCGCCAGAATTCTCCGCAGTCAGGGCCCTCAGACGGCGTGCAAAGTCCTTCCGACAACAAGGTTCTCAATGTTCTTGGCGACGTTCTTCTCACTTGCAGCTGTGAACCCATGACCGGTTGGCACAGAGACGGAAGTTGCCGAACAGACCCCAGTGATTTGGGTCGACACAGCGTTTGCTGTGTGATGACAGAAAACTTCCTGACCTACAGCAAGGCCCAGGGCAACGACCTATCCACCCCAGTGCCCGCCTTTGGATTCCCAGGCCTGAAGCCTGGTGATCATTGGTGCGTCTGCGCTCCACGCTGGAAGCAGGCCTACGAAGACGGCATGGCACCACCCGTGCGCCTTGCGTCCACCGAACACAGCACCCTTGAGATCATTCCCTTAGAGCTGCTTAAGGAATGCGCTCACCAGGGGATCGACTGACCATCCCAGGCCAAAAAGGCACCCGACTGGGCAGGTCCCTGACCGCTGATCACTTGGACCAACTGATCAGCTGCACGTTCAGGCGAGAACAACTTGTCGGGGGGCACAAACGACTGAAACGGTTTTGACAAGGCCGTGTCGGTTGTTCCTGGATGGAGCATCAACACAGTCGCGCGAGGGAATCGCCGAGACCACTCCAGGCTCAAACAGCGCAGGTACATGTTTTGGGCCGCTTTCGCACCTCGGTAGGCATACCAACCACCACTACGGTTATCGCCAATGCTTCCAACACGAGCGCTCAGGCTGGCGAAATGAAAAGGGAGGGATCGATCCAGACAGGGCTCGATGGCCTGCGCCAACAAGAGCGGTGCCATGGCATTGATTGAAAAGCTTGCCTTCAACGCATCAGGAGACACCTGGTTCAAACGTTTTTCAGGTTGAAGAGCCTGACCGGTGGGTTGATGGCGATGCAGGAGGCCTGAAGCGTTGATCACCAATCGCAGCGGCAGGGTGTCCTCCAGCAAACGGGATTGCAGCTGTTGAAGGCTTTGTTCGGATTCGAGGTCAACAGACCAACCATCTGAACCAGCAACAGTGCGGCCGCAGAGGGTCACCGCCAAATCAGGAAAAATGCGTGGCAATGCCTTCGCCAGGGCTCGCCCGATACCACCTGCACCCACAACGAGGGCACGGCCCGACCAAGGGTCTGTCATCGCATCAGCGGTTGGGTGCATCAGTGGGTGCCCGAGAAGCTTGACCTCGTCAGGATGGACACCAACAGGGGGCAATCGCGAATGCCACTTCAACGGTTGCTGTTGGTCGTACTGCCACTGGGTACTGCGGCGGCAATGCTTTCCTGGCAGCACCTGGGACGCCCAGAGGGGCGATTGGGCTTCAGCTGGATGAATGACGGTTCATCCAGCGATCGCCTGTTAGAGACGCTGCTAGCGACCGATGAGGTGCACGCGCCAGAAGCCCAGGTTGAGCAAAGAGGCATGAACCGGACAACCCGTGAAAACGACACACCAGAACAGAACGTGCGAGTCGCTCTGTATCGACACTTTCCTGTTCAAAGCATCGAAGTGCGGGGTCATAGCCGCTGCAGGTCACGGTCGAGAAAGGCAATCAAGACGATCGACATGGACCAATGGACTGACTCCACGTTGAACTGCACCAGTGACGGCATCTCGGGTGTGTTCGTCAATGGAAAGAACTTCCACGGCAGTGTTTCGTTGCTGCGTAAACCAGAGGGCTGGCTAGCCATCAACCAAGTTCCGTTGGAACGTTACGTGGCGTCAGTTGTGGGCTCAGAAATGCCCAGCCAATGGGGCAAAGAGGCGCTCAGGGCGCAAGCGGTGGCTGTCCGTTCCTATGCATGGGTTCACCTTGTACGTCCAGCGCATCAGCAGTTTCATCTGGGCGATACGGAGCGCTGGCAGGTGTACCGGGGCCATGAATCGAACACAAAGGAAACAGTTCAAGCGGCACAAAGCACTGCTGGCCAAGTGCTGAGCTTCCAAGGAGCCCTAGTGGAGAGCCTCTATGCAGCGACCCATGAAATCACCAAACAGGCCCATGCTCACCTAGGGGCCAGCATGAGCCAAGCAGGCGCGCAGCAACTCGCCCAGCAAGGGAAGACGTACACCGAGATTCTTGATTGGTACTACAACGGTGCAGAGTTGGCTCGCATCAAGC
>JAAZVJ010000056.1 GCA_018623675.1 Synechococcus sp. HW_metabat.54
CTCTTGGCGATGAAGCGCAGCTTCTCGATGGTCATCTCCATCGATTCGGCGATCTCTTCTTCCGTCGGCTTGCGGCCGAACTCCTGGGAGAGAACCTTGGTGGTTTTCTTGATGCGGGAGATCGTCTCGTAGAGGTGAACCGGCAGGCGGATGGTGCGGCTCTGGTCGGCGATGGCGCGGGTGATGGCCTGACGGATCCACCAGGTGGCGTAAGTGGAGAACTTGTAGCCCTTTTCGTGGTCGAACTTCTCGGCGGCACGGATCAGGCCGAGGCTGCCTTCCTGGATCAGGTCCTGGAAGCTCAGGCCCCGGTTCATGTATTTCTTGGCAATCGACACCACAAGGCGCAGGTTCGACTGCACCATCTTTTCCTTGGCGCGTCGGCCGAGCATCAGGCGGCGGCGGAAGCGAATCAGGGGCATCTCAACGAGAGCGGCCCACTCCTTGTTGTCGGGTTCGCGGCCGTTATCGCTTTCGAACTGGGCAGCCAGTTCTTCGAGATAGAGCAGATCGGCAATTTTGCGGGCCAGTTCGATCTCTTCGTCTGGGCGAAGCAGGCGAATGCGGCCAATCTCTTGGAGGTAAACCCGGATGGAGTCTTCGGTGTAAACCCCTTTGGGGCCCACCTTGATGCTGGCGAGAGCCTTGGCCCTCGCGTCTTTTTCTGCAGCAGCGCTTCCGGCTGGAGCTTTCACCTCTTCCGTTTTGCCGCTGGCTGCTTTTGCAGTGGCTGCTTTTGCGGTTGTGGCTTTGGCCGCTGTTGCCTTCGCAGTTGTTGCCTTCGCGGCGGCTGCCTTGGTGGTTTTCGCAGCAGCGGCTTTGGTGGTTTTTGCGGCCTTGGTTTTTGTGGCTTTTCCGTCGGACACGACAGTGCCGTCGGCCTTGGTGGTTTTTACCGCCGAGCCCTTGGTGGTGTTGCGGGCTTTGGTGGTTTTAGTGGTTTTGGTTTTTCCTTCGGCTGCTGCCAGCAGCTCATCGGCAGCGGCTTTGAGGTCGGTGCCCTTGGGCAGGGCGGCTGACTTCGCGCGTGAGGCGCGAGCCTTGGTGGCCTTTGCAGGTTTTTCCTCTGCCGCAGTCATCGCTTTGGCCTTACCGCTGGCATCGGCGACCATCACGATCGAAGGTTTTGCGGCTTTGGCCTGTGCAGTTTTGCTCGCAGCAGGACTCATAACGTCAGGAGGGGCAGCGGGTTAGCAATACGAGTGGTCGTGCAGACAGAAGCCTGGACGACGATCTGTCAGGAATATTCAGGCGTGCTTCTGGCCAGAATCGACCAGTGAAACAACTGAATGAACAAGGTTTGACGGATGTCTGGGACCAACGCAGGGCTGTCAGGGGCTTTCTCAGACCGGTCGGCCAACGGTGGGACTAATCCCTGGCTCGAACTTCGTGTCTTCCCTCTGGACGGAACTCTGCTTGTTCCGACAACAGCGTAAAGCTGTCCAACTTCTATATCTTAAAAAAAACTTGAGTCACCTGCAACCCCAGCGCTGCGGTGCCCCCGAGCAGCCAAGGTGGCAGCTGAAATCCTCACCGAGCGGATGATCGAGGTTGATGTGTGGCTGGAGGCGGGTCGGGACGGCCGCGCATTCAGCTACTGCGACCGTGATCAGCTGGGCGTCGGCCTCGGTGATCTCGTGCGGGTCTCGCTGCGGGGCCGACCCTTGCAGGGGTTGGTGGTGGCATGCCGGGAGAGGGAGCCCCAGGATCTCAATCCAAAGTTGCAGCCCGTGCAGGCGCTGATTCAAAGCGCGGCTGTCGATCCTGCCTGGCGTTCCTGGTTGGATGCCATGGCCCTGCGCTGTCATACCAGCCCGTTTCGCATGCTGAAGGCTGCGTTGCCTCCCGGTTGGCTGGGGCAGCGCCCCACCACCAACGAACGAACGTTGTGGTGGGTTGAGCCCGTTGTGGAGGCGAAAGGCGAGGCGACTGGGGAGGTGTTGGCGGAGCTCCCGAAGCGACAGCAAGCCCTGCTGCTGCAGTTGCACAGCACGGGGGGAGCCTGGCAGCGACAGTTGCAGGCTCAAGGGTTTGGCCCCCATTTGGTGAATGCCCTTGAGCGTCGAGGGCTCGTGCGCCGCGAGCGGCGCCCCATGGAGGCTGACGCGTCGCCGGATCGCCACGATCCCCTGGAACTGCCCCAGACGCTGACCACCGAGCAGCAGCAAGTGGTGGAAGCTTTTGCGGCTCAGCCCCAGGGGGGTGGCATGTTGCTCTGGGGCATCACCGGCTCTGGCAAGACCGAGGTCTACCTCCAGTTGGTGGCCCAGGAGCTTGCGGCAGGTCGCCATGCCCTTGTGCTGACCCCTGAGATTGGCTTGATCCCGCAACTCGTGGATCGCTGCCGCCGCCGTTTCGGGGATCGGGTTGTGGAATATCACAGCGGTTGCAGCGATCGCGATCGGGTGCGCAGTTGGCGTCGCGTTTTGCAGGCCTCCCAGCAGGGACAGCGCCCTCTTGTGGTGGTGGGGACGCGCTCGGCCGTGTTTATGCCCCTGGCTCCTCTGGGGTTGATCGTGCTCGATGAGGAACACGACAGCTCCTACAAACAGGAGTCACCCATGCCCTGCTATCACGCTCGAGACATGGCCCTTGAGCGGGTGCGCACCATGGGGGGAAGGGTGCTGCTGGGAAGCGCTACCCCATCACTTGAAACCTGGACCCAGCTGGCCCCTGCGGGGCCCCTGCGCTTGTCGCGATTGACCCGGCGGATCTCGCAGCAGGCGTTGCCGCCTGTGCATGTGATCGATATGCGTTTGGAGCTGGCTGATGGCCACAAGCGCCTGATCAGTCGTGCGCTGATGGACCGTTTGGCCAAGCTCCCAGACACGGGCGAGCAGGCGGTCGTGTTGGTGCCGCGGCGGGGATACAGCAGTTTTCTCAGCTGCCGCAGCTGTGGAGAGGTGGTGATGTGCCCCCATTGCGATGTCGCCCTCACAGTTCATGGAAAACAGCCGGGGCGGCAATGGTTGCGCTGCCATTGGTGTGATCACCGGGAGGAGGTCACCTCCCGCTGCAGCCACTGCGGTTCCACGGCGTTCAAGCCCTTTGGTGCTGGCACGCAGCGCGTTCTGGAACGGTTGTCGGAGGAGCTGGAGGGGTTGCGTTTGCTCCGTTTCGACCGCGACACCACCGGCGGCCGCGATGGTCATCGCCGTTTGTTGGAACAGTTCGCTGCCGGGGAGGCGGATGTGCTCGTGGGTACCCAGATGCTGGCGAAGGGCATGGATCTGCCCCGGGTCACGCTGGCGGCGGTGCTGGCGGCGGATGGCTTGCTGCATCGCCCGGATTTAAGGGCTGGTGAGCAGTGTTTGCAGCTGCTTCTTCAGTTGGCTGGTCGGGCTGGACGGGGGGAGCGCCCCGGTCAGGTGCTCGTGCAGACCTATTCCCCCGAGCATCCCGTGATCCGCCACCTCGTGGATGGCCGCTATGAACGCTTTCTTGATGAGGAGGTGGCCCTGCGGAAGGAGGCTTCGCTGGTGCCCTTCAGCCGGGCCTGTTTGTTGCGGCTTTCCGGCGTCTCGGCATCGGCAACCGCAACGGCGGCCAGCGTGCTGGCCGAACAGCTCAAGCCCCTTTGCTCTGCAGCGGGATGGTGGCTGCTGGGGCCGGCGCCAGCGCCGGTGGCCCGGGTGGCGGGCCGCAGTCGTTGGCAGCTCTTGCTCCATGGACCAGCGGGCAGCGAGCTGCCCTTGCCGCCAGGCACAACCCTGTGGGATGGACTGCCGGCCGATGTGGCCCTGGCCGTCGATCCAGATCCACTGCAGCTCTGATCGTTAGGACGGCAGTTCCGGATACCCGAAGCCCAGTTTGAGGCGCAGCTGTTGGAGCATCAGGCTCACGACCAGCAGCACGATGATCCCCAACGCACCAAGGCCGAGGGGGTTCCAGTGCCAGCGCCGCACGCTCAGTCGGTTGCGAACACCGGGTTGAAGGGGCCAGTTCAACTGATGTTCATCCGCTGAGGCGGCCAGAGGGGAGCTGCTGTGTTTGTTGGCTCCCGGTCGAGGCTTGATGCTGATGCTGAGGTCTGGAAGGGGCATGTCCTTGAGGCCCTCCAGATCCACTTCCAGCTCCAGCTGTTGTTGCACTCCCAGCAGCCAATTGCGTTCCTGCAGTGTCAGGGATGGGGCCGGCAGGGTCAGCCCCGCCGCCTGGCCGGCCTGATCAATGGTGGCGCTGAGGAGCTGTTCCGCTTCAGCGGCATGCAGCACAGGGGCTTCAAAACGTTGCCGTCCGCCGTCGATGCCCTTGTGGGCTGGTTTCCAGGCCAGGTCAGCGGTTTTGAGATCTCTGGCAAAGCTGCTCTGCCAGGGCAGCAGGCGGCCTGTGCCACTGGTGCTGTCCCAGCCCAACTGCACGCGGTCGGGTCCGACAAGATCAATGGAGGCGTTGAGGCGACCGCAGCCCCCCAACAACACGGTGAGACCCAGCAGCACCGCGATCACCACCACGGCGAAACCCGGTGCCGCCGCCTGGGTTGGACCCGTGGGCGGTGGCGGTGGTGGTGGCGGACCTTGGGGGCGACGCCGGCGCATGGGCCTCGGCCGTTCCCCCATTTGAGGCGCCATGTCGAGGGTGGGAAGCTGCATCGACCAGTTGGAGGGGCGCTGCAGGCTGGGGGCTTCCAACACCTCCAAAAGCTGTTTCGCGCGCATGCGTAGATCACTGTCTCGGCAGCGCGTAAGCAGACGGCAGGTGCTCAGCGCCTTGCTCTCCTGGCCTTGCCCCATCCAGGCGGTCACCATCAACATCCGTACCCGGGCACCTTCGGGATCGGTGATCGCAGTCGAGGCCGCCAGTGGTTCCAGCAGCTCAAGGCACTGGCCGTAATCACCCCGCTCGAGGGCGGCTTCAGCCGGCGCCGTGGGCAAGCTCATCGATCAACCGCGTCCCATCACCATGGTGCCGATGCCGGCATCGGTGAACACTTCCAGGAGCAGGGCGTGGGGCACCCGGCCATCCAGGATGTGCGCAGCGGAGACACCCTGGGCCAGGGCGCGGATGCAGCATTCGGTTTTTGGGGTCATGCCCCCTGCCACGACTCCCTCCTCGATCAGTTGACGCGCTTCCGACAGTCGCAGTTGGGGGATCAGGGATTCGGGGTTCTCGCGGTCCCGGAGGATGCCAGGGGTGTCAGTGAGCAGGATGAGCTTTTCGGCCTCCAGGGCTGCAGCCAGTTCCCCTGCCACGGTGTCGGCATTGATGTTGTGGGCGGTGCCATCGCGGGTGGCCGCCACGCTGGAGATCACCGGCACATAGCCCTTGTTCAGCAGTGGCTCCAACACATCAGGATTGATGCGTGCCACATCGCCCACCAGGCCATGGCTGCCATTGCCCCATGGGCGGGCTTCCACCAACATGCCGTCGCTGCCACTGAGGCCAACGGCTTTGGCTCCCAGCTTGTTGAGCCCGTTCACGATCTGCTTGTTGACCCGACCCACCAGCACCATCTCCACCACATCCATGGTGTCGGGATCGGTGACCCGTAAGCCATCGCGGAATTCGGCGGGTATGTCGAGGCGTTTCAGCCAGGTGTTGATTTCAGGTCCGCCGCCGTGCACCACGACGGGTTGAACGCCAACGCTCGTGAGTAGGGCCAGATCACGGAACACGGCTTCCCGCAATTCGGCGTGGACCATGGCGGCCCCGCCGTACTTGACCACGATGCGCCGCCCGGCAAATCGTTGGATATAAGGGAGGGCTTCACTGAGGACCGAAACTCTCAGGGCGTCGTCGCTGGCCATCGCTTCGCTTCACTGCCCCCCATGCTGACTTGCGGCCGGTGCATTCGTCTGCAGAAGCCGTAGATCGATGCGGTCATTGCCGAGATCATCGATTTCGGCCCGCAGGCCCTTGGCGAAAAAACGCCCGAGGCGTTCCTGCTTCTCCTGCCAACGCTCAAGGCCCACTGCTCCCAAGCTGAAGCGCATGCGTAATGCGTAACCCCCAGGACCCATCAGTTCCTCAATCTCTTCGAGTTGGGGAGGGGTGTCGTCATCCCAGAGCTTGAGGGCCTCAAGGGACGACTCCAGATGGGCTTTCTGGCCGTAACGCCAGCGCGTCACATCAGCGACCAGCTTCCCGAGTTCCGGAGCAGCAGCCTCGCGTTGCTCTTTAAAGACGTTCGCCGGCACCACGCGCCGGGCCGGAGGGAGCTCGGAGGATTTCAGCGCCAGGCCTCCCAGCAGGATCGGGATTCCGTAGAAGATGGTGGGAAGGCTGAGATTGGCATTCCCCGTGCCGTAAGCCACGGCGCCCACCACGGTGAGGGCTCCACCGGCCACGGTGATCAGATTGCCTGGAGAAAACAGATCTTTCATGCGGGCCACTCTGCTGCACCCGTCGCGCGACCGTGGCGGTAACCACGAGAATGGGTGCAATGCCCCTGGATCGACATGATGGAGAGCAGCACTCCGAATGGCGAGAACCTGTCTGATCTCGCCCGCTTGATTGGCGATCTTGAGCAGGATCGCGGCTGGTTGTTGGAGCAGATTGATCGTGGCCGCTGGCCGGATCTCCGCCTCGATCTAGCCGCCTTGGAGCGCGAACTGGGCCAGTTGTTGGTGCGCGCTGCCGAGCGCTTGGAGAACGATGGGCAGCGCACCTGATCTCCTGCTGGATCGATCAGAAG
>JAAZVJ010000057.1 GCA_018623675.1 Synechococcus sp. HW_metabat.54
AACGCAGACTTGTGCTTTCGCCACCTTTCCGATGGCAGTGGTGACCCTGCTGAGTGACTTTGTCGATGGCACCTGCATGGCCCTGAGCGAAGACACCGATGCGAAGTCATTGAACGACTACATGACCCACGCACCCGGACAACTTTGGGCTGGTGTGGTGCAACGTCGGAGAGCGCGTGGACTCACGAAGGAAAGGAGAGGCCCAGGGACTCTTTATTTCGCCACCAGCGAAGCCGATCATGCTCTGGTCACGGCCTATCTCCAAAGCGAAACCGGATCAGAGCAGGAACGCATCTGCTTGGAGGCCTTGCACACTGCGGGGGTGGAGATAGCACCTCACGTTGGTGAAGCCGCTGAACGCCATGTGCTGCTGAAAGGGCAGCACAAAAGCCTCACTCGACAAGCCCAAGCCAAAGGTTTCGGGTGATCATGGGCGTCATGAGCGACGACACCGCACAAACCCATCCCCTGTATGCCACCGATCGCGACATGGTGGACGCCCTGTTGGGGCACCAAGGTGAGCCCGGCCCGGAGCAGCTCACCAACGCGGCAAGGCTGCTGATGCGTTACGAGGGATTTCCTGGTTCTCCAGATATCAAGGATGACCTTGAGCGGGCCATGAAGGGATGGGGTCTCGAACGTGATGCCCTGAATGCCAAGTGCCGCGACATCTGGGCAACGGGATGGCGACCTGGCCAAGACGGTGCTGACTCCGTCGGGTCTGGGGCCGATGTCGAGGATTCAGGCGGCTAACGCAGCTGGGCCATCCGATCCACACTGGACCCCACAGTCTCAACGTTGAAAGCCTCCATACCATCCGCATCACGCACCGGTTTGAGGCGAAACAGATAGGCATTCACCCAAGCCGTTTCCCGGTTATTGCATTCATGGCCTCGGTCGACAAAACCGGGCTTCTGGCGGAAGAGATGGAGGAGCACCTCCAACACATCCTGCGCCGACAGATTCTCAGGGTCGATAAAAGGCAGGGCTTCCCGCATCTCCATGTGGGAAATCGAAGCCGAGTAATCAAAATCCTCTGGCATCAAAGCGCCCACTCTCTTCATGACTGGAGGTCGGATCGTAGCGATCAGACTTGAATAGAGAAGGCAAGTCAGGCCGCGCATGGACCCCATCTACGACCCTGTCTACAGCCGGAACTTCCACCGCAGCCGTTCAGGGCGGATCATGTCCAGAGCCATCTTGATGGTGATCATGGGAAGCATTGGCTTTGTCATCACACAATCCCCATGGGGCCTGCTCGCGGGGTTGTTGATGGTTCCGTTGTTCATCCGTTGGAAACAGCCTTGATGCTTTCCACCCATCGCCTCTAAGTGCACTGAATGCACAGGAGATCCAAGTGCCAGCTAGAAATGTGCGCAGAGGGAGATGGCATGAAACGACTACTGAAGAGAATCGCCCGGAGGCTCGGTCTTCTCAAGGCCAACGACAACAAGGAGCAGGCTTTTTTCTCTTACCAATGCAACGACAGCACCATCACCTGCAGGTGGCATCTCGATCAAAAAACGCAGCAACGTCTGCAACAGGAAGCGGGAGAGCAGTCTCTACTCCTGAGGCTGCGACAACTGGATCATGTCCAAACCCACCACGGGATCTCCATCGCTGCGATCCAGGCCGTAGGGATCAACAGGAATGTGGCGTCGATCCCACTGCCCACCTTCAGCGGGATGCTCCTTCTGGAGCTGGGCTACAAACAACGCGATGGATCCTTCGTCACGCTGCATTTTCATCCCATTGATCTTGGAGAGGCTGATGCTCCAACGCCGGCATCTGACGACTGGTTCCCGATGCCACAGCCTCAATCCATGCACCAGGTGATGTACGACCTGGCCACCAAGAGCGCACCCATCGGCGGGTCAGAACGTCTCTCCAGCTAACGGCCGAACTGGAGTGCTCATTCGCGACCTCCGTTACGACTGACGACACGCATTCAGCACAGCCAAGTAGAGATCTTCATCCACTTCTCTGATGTCGTATTCCGTTGGCATCGCGCCGTGATGGTGGTCATGCACGACCGTCCAGCACATGCGCTCCAGATCAGAAGGAGTGGGGCCGTACAAGCGATGCACACGCTCGACCAGGGCCTGCACCAGAGTCGTATCCACTTCGGTGGGGTCTGCCATCGCCACTGCTGATCAGATCGGCAGACCCTACCGATCGGGGGCGGTTAACCGCAGCTGGGTGTACAGACCGAACGCATCGGATCGGTTCTCCGCTCCCCCGCCACGAAACGATCCACATACGGTTTGATCAAACGAGCGAAAGAGAGTGATGCAACCAACAGCAGAACAGTTCACGGAAAAGGCCTGGGCCGCCATCGTCGCCGCTCAGCAGCTGGCACAAAATCAGCGCCACCAACAATTGGAGACGGAGCATCTCCTGCTGGCCCTGCTGCAACAGAACGGATTAGCCAACCGCTTCCTTGAGAAAGCTGGAGTATCGCCACCTGAACTGGAATCCGCCGTCGAGCAGCACCTGCAAACACTTCCGGCTCTTCAGAACAGGCCGGATTCGGTTTATCTCGGCAAAGGGCTTAGTGATCTCCTGGATCGAGCCGACAGCCTGAAGCAAAGTTACGGCGACAACTTCCTTTCCATTGAGCACCTCCTGCTCGCCCTCGCCGAAGACAAGCGCTGCGGCAAGCGACTCCTGAGCCAGGCTGGCGCTGATGCAACATCCCTCAAAACAGCAATCGACGCCGTGCGCGGCAGCCAAACCGTGACCGACCAGAACCCAGAAGGAACCTACGAATCTCTTGAGAAATACGGTCGAGACCTCACCGCCGCGGCCCGTGAAGGCAAGCTCGATCCGGTCATCGGCCGTGATGAGGAAATTCGTCGCACGATCCAGATCCTCAGTCGGCGTACCAAAAACAACCCCGTTCTGATCGGCGAACCCGGGGTCGGCAAGACCGCAATCGTGGAAGGATTGGCCCAGAGGATCGTGAACGGCGATGTTCCTCAGGCCTTACAGAACCGACAACTGATCGCCCTCGACATGGGCTCCTTGATCGCCGGGGCCAAGTATCGCGGCGAGTTTGAAGAACGGCTCAAGGCTGTCCTCAAGGAGGTGACCTCCTCCGAAGGCAGGATTGTGCTCTTCATCGATGAGATCCACACCGTGGTGGGGGCCGGCGCCACAGGCGGAGCCATGGACGCGAGCAACCTGCTCAAACCAATGCTGGCCCGTGGAGAGCTGCGCTGCATCGGGGCCACAACCCTCGACGAACACCGCCAACACATCGAAAAAGACCCGGCCCTGGAGCGCAGGTTCCAGCAGGTGCTGGTGGATCAACCCACGGTGGAAGACACCATCTCAATTTTGCGCGGCTTGAAAGAGCGCTATGAGGTGCACCACGGTGTGCGCATCGCTGATACCGCTCTGGTTGCCGCCGCAGTGCTGAGCAGCCGCTATATCGCAGATCGCTTCCTACCCGACAAAGCCATCGACCTGGTGGATGAATCTGCTGCGCGCTTGAAGATGGAGATCACCTCCAAGCCGGAGGAGATCGACGAGATCGACCGCAAGATTCTTCAGCTGGAAATGGAGAAACTCTCCCTCGGTCGAGAATCCGATGCCGCCAGCCAAGAACGCCTCGAGCGACTCGAACGCGAGCTTGCGGAATTGTCGGAGCAGCAGAGCTCTCTCAATGCCCAGTGGCAGCAAGAGAAAGGCGCGATTGATGAGCTGTCGAATCTCAAAGAAGAGATCGAACGGGTTCAGCTGCAAGTGGATCAAGCCAAACGCAGCTATGACCTCAACAAGGCCGCCGAACTCGAATACGGCACCTTGGCTGGATTGCAAAAGCAACTGGCTGAACAGGAGGCTGCTCTGGCGGATGGAGAGGACGGCAGCGAAAAATCCCTCTTGAGGGAAGAGGTCACCGAAGACGACATCGCCGAAGTGATCGCCAAATGGACCGGCATTCCGGTGGCCAAGTTGGTGCAATCGGAGATGGAGAAGCTCCTCAACCTCGAAGCTCAGCTCCATGGGCGCGTGGTGGGGCAGGAGCAAGCGGTCACCGCCGTTGCCGATGCCATCCAGCGTTCCCGCGCTGGCCTCAGCGACCCCAACCGGCCGATCGCCAGCTTTCTCTTCCTGGGTCCCACCGGCGTTGGCAAAACGGAACTTTCCAAGGCTCTAGCTGCCCAACTGTTTGACAGCGAAGAGGCCATAGTTCGGATCGACATGTCGGAGTACATGGAGAAGCACAGCGTGAGTCGTCTGATCGGTGCCCCTCCCGGGTACGTGGGCTACGAAGCCGGTGGTCAGTTGACCGAAGCGGTGCGGAGGCGTCCCTATGCGGTGATCCTGTTCGACGAAGTGGAGAAGGCCCACCCCGATGTGTTCAATGTGATGCTGCAGATCCTTGATGACGGACGAGTCACCGATGGTCAGGGGCGCACCGTGGACTTCACCAACGCCGTGCTGATTCTCACCAGCAACATCGGCAGCCAGTCGATCCTGGATCTAGGCGGGGACGATGGCCAACACGATGAGATGACACGGCGGGTCAACGACGCACTCCGATCCCACTTCAGGCCTGAATTTCTCAACCGCCTCGATGATCAGATCATCTTCCACAGCCTGCGCCGGGAGGAACTCCGTGAGATCGTGAGCCTGCAGGTGGAACGCCTACGCAAGAGGCTCTCGGAGCGGAAACTCAGCCTCAGCATCAGCGATGGAGCCACCGACTGGCTGGCGAATGCTGGTTATGACCCCGTCTACGGAGCCCGGCCACTGAAGCGAGCGATTCAGCGCGAACTGGAAACACCAATCGCAAAGGCGATCTTGGCTGGCCACTACGGCGAGGGGGCTGCCGTCAGTGTGGATGTGGAGGCCCCGGCTGAGGCCGACGGCCAAGAACGGCTGGTGTTGGCCTGATCAAGCTGAGACCGGGGGAAACCAAGCCGGCCAAGCTTCGTAGCAGCCGGCATTCGCCCGGTTTTCCCTCGCCTCCACTTTCCAGCAGCAGCTTCGCCCACCATCACGCTCCTGGAGGAGGGCATTGGCCCAAGTCCACACCAGCTGAGCCGTGGCCTCCATCCCCACGTTCTCCATCACCCGCAGATCAAGGGCACCCTGGTCGTGAAGGGCTCGCCATTGGTCCATCAGGGGATCATCGCCATTCACCAGAAACGTGTGGTCGAACTGCTCGCGCAGTTGCTGCTCCAGTGGCCGCAGGCTGGAGAAATCCACCACAAAGCCACAGGCATCCAGTTCACGGGCCGCGAACCACACGGTGAAACTACGGCTATACCCATGCACAAACCTGCAATGGCCTGGGTGCTGCCACTGACGATGACAGCAGGGATAGCCCTCAAAATGCTTGCTGCAGGTGAAAGGAATGGGTTGCAAAGAGGGCAAGGACTCCAGGGGGGACGGTACTGCGGGAGGATCGTTGGTCTGAGCTCTGTGTGCCCCGAGGCCTGATGCAGCCCCTGAGTCCCGACTTCATTCATCACCTTCGTTTTAACGACTCCGGCCTCATTCCTGCCGTGGCCCAAGACTGGCTCGATGGCGCAGTGCTGATGCAGGCCTGGATGAACCGGGAGGCACTCGAGCGCACCCTCAGCAGTGGAGAGGTGCATTACTGGAGCCGATCCCGCCAAGAGCTATGGCACAAAGGTGCCACCAGTGGTCATACCCAAATCCTGAAAGGGCTTCGCTACGACTGTGATGCGGATGTGCTGCTGCTCACGATTGAGCAGACCGGCCAGGTGGCGTGCCACACCGGTGCCCGCAGCTGCTTCTATGACGACTCCGACCAACCGACGGCTGGTGGCGCCGATGCTTTACCACCACCGGCGGACGTGTGCACCGAACTCTCTCGGGTGATCGAAGGGCGTCGGGATGCCCCTGAGGAAGGCAGCTACACCAACAAACTCCTGGAGGGAGGCGACAACCGCATCCTCAAGAAGATCGGCGAGGAAAGCGCTGAATTCGTGATGGCCTGCAAAGACGACAACGCCGCCGAAATTGCCGGGGAAGCTGCAGACATCATCTTTCACCTGCAAGTCGCACTCGCACACCACAACGTGAGCTGGCGCCAGGTTCAGGAAGTGCTGGCGAAGCGCAGAGGAGCACCGCGTCGCCACTAGTCGCCACTAAAAAAAGGGGGGGGGACCCGCCTGCTCAGGGCACCTTCTGAGGTTCCATCACAGAACCAAATCGGGTCGGGATCTGCTGCAACCAACTGAATGTGAGGCGATCACGGTCACTCAGCGTCAACACCGGTGCCTGGCCTTGAGTCACTGCCATGGCATCACCTGATTGGTCACTGTGGCCCCAGAGCCCCAAGGCATGACCAAGCTCATGCAGTGCTGTGGCCTGCAGCACCGGAGCTCTCAACTCCGGTGAAACCAACACGGTGAGACGAGGCTCGAGGCGCCACATCCGATCACGACGCACCTGCAGGGTTTCCAGCAAGGTGCGGCCGTTACTGGCGCGCCACCCGCTTGGAAGCTGACGCCGAGGCGGGCGACGACGTTCAACACGAATGTGAGCCCGCTTTGGATCGATCACT
>JAAZVJ010000058.1 GCA_018623675.1 Synechococcus sp. HW_metabat.54
AGCGAACGGTGATCGGACCAACGGTATAGATCTCGTCGAGTTCCTTGACGTTGGGGAAGCTGGCCACCTTGGGCTGCTGGTGGTAGCGCCCCTTGAACACCTCGTGGAGATACATGCGAGCGACGCGCTCAGCAGTCTCTTCGGTGTTGTGGTCGTTCTCAATATCGATCACCAGGCTGCGCAGGAGATCACGCACCCGGTCTCCCACTTCAGCCTCGAGAGCCTGCATCTCCCCGGGGAGGATGTAGTCGGCAATGTTGTCGTTGGCCAGAAACGACACACCTGCGGCCTTCAGGCGCGCACTGATCTGGGCGGAAACGGTTTGAACAACGCCAGAGGGGTCCTGAACCTTGCCGCCACTGAGGCCGTTACTGGTGGCTGGAAGAGTTGAAGTCATGGGGGCGTAGTCAAAAAGCGCCGACGGCCGGCATAAGTGTGAGGTCTTCAATCACCTGAGTCGCCGGTTGCTGGGCGAGGTGAAGAAGTGCTTCAGCGGCTTGCTCGAGGGGCAGCATGGCACGCCGATCGAAGGAACTGCTGACCGTGGGGGAATCCCAGAGGGAAGAATCCACGGCTCCAAGGGTCAATGTGCAAGCACGGATGCCCTGAGAACGCTCTTCCTCCGCCAAGCAACGGGTAAAGCTGGCGAGCGCTGCTTTCGACGTGCAGTAGGCCCCCCAGCCAGGAAAAGCATTGCGCGCGGCATGACTGCTCACATTGATGACCAACCCTCCAGCCCCTCGCATGCTCGGGACCACAGCAGCGCAAAGCTGGAACACGCTGGTGAGATTGAGCTGCATCAACCACTGCCAACGCTCCAAATCCATGGCGAGAAGATCGCCGGTGTAAGCAGCACCAGCGTTGTTGATCAACACAGATGGACGGAGACCATGGCCGAGCAAACGCTCCACTGCAGGAGCGATGGCTGCAGGATCCGTGAGATCACAGGCTTGATAAACAACCCTGCGACCGGTGCTTGAGAGTTCAGACGCAAGTGACTGCAATGCTGCTTCGCTGCGGGAAAGCAGCAGCAGATCCCAACCCGCCTTGGCGAAGGTCTGGGCTGCGGCGTGACCGATACCCCGAGAGGCTCCGGTGATCAGAACAGACGGCAATGAGCCTCAGCAATCTGGATGACCTTAGACAGTCAGGTCGTTTTCTGTTGTGCCTGCTGTGAGCACTCGGCCCATGGCCCGAAATTTGCGGTAGCGCTGATCGCGCAGCTCCTGGGCAGACAGCGATTCAAGTTCAACGAGATGGCGCTCGATCGCCTCGCGCAACACTTCACCAGCCTGGAGGGGCGCCCAGTTGTTGCCGCCTGCGGGTTCTGGCAACACTTCATCCACAACGCCCAGACTGCGCAGATCAGGGCCCGTAATGCGCAGTGCTGCAGCAGCCTCTGGAGCCTTGGCAGCATCGCGCCAAAGAATTGAAGCGCAGGCTTCAGGGCTGGCCACGGTGTAAACGCTGTGCTCGAACATCAGCAGCCGATCGGCCACACCAATGCCGAGCGCTCCACCGGAACCGCCTTCCCCGATCACCGTGGCGATGATCGGCACCCGCAGGCGGAACATTTCCCTCAGGTTGACGGCAATGGCTTCACCCTGCCCCTGCTCTTCCGCCAGAAGACCGGCATAGGCACCGGGAGTGTCAATGAAGGAAAGAATCGGCAGGCCAAAGCGGTCGGCATGATCCATCAAGCGCAGGGCCTTGCGGTAGCCACCAGGGGTGGCCATGCCGAAATTACGGGCCACATTTTCCTTGGTGTCTCGCCCCTTCTGATGCCCCAGGAGCAGCACAGAACGATCCCCAATACGACCCACACCACCGACCAAGGCCTGATCGTCACTGCCCCGACGATCCCCGTGGAGCTCAATGAATTCATCGCAGAACATCTGGATGTAATCCAGGGTGCTGGGGCGATGGGGATGGCGTGCCACCTGAATTTTCTGCGCCGGCGTGAGGCTGGAAAAGATTTCTTCCCGCCGTCGCGCCGCCAAGGTTTCGAGCTGGAGCAGTTGCTGGCTCACATCCACTTCTGAGCTTCTCGCCAGCTCGCGGATTTGCTCGATCTGCTGCTCGAGCTCCACCAGAGGTTTCTCGAACTCGAGCAGATGACGACGGGCCATAGCAGCGGAGGGGGAGGGGCGTGAGGGTTCAGGCAGCAGCGGCCTGAAGCTGGGACTTGAGATTCAGGGTGGAGAACCCGTGCCGCACGGATGCAGCACCAATGAAGTCCATCTTTTCAAGGGTGATGTTGTTTCGCCCCCAGCTGAAGTTGGTATGACACTCCTCAAATTCCAAGAGCATCGCCTCTGCGAAACAGGCAAACATCTGTCGCTGCGGCTTCTCCATTTCCGCAATTTCCATCATTGACCAACCGATGTCACTGCCGAACTCAACGATTCCGCCTTTCAGCACGTGCACGCCATCGCCGGCCACCTTGGCATCCAAGTTCTTGGGATAACCCCCATCAATCATCAGACAGGGTTTGCGCAGTGAAGCCGCATCGATTTCAAGAGTGCGGGGCATGCTGGCCACCCAAACCACCACATCGGCCTCAGGGAGAGCCTCATCGAGCGTGAGGATGCGACCGCCACCGAGTTCCTGCTGGAGATCGAGCAGGGGCTGCTGCTGACGCGCCACGAGCAGCAACTCGCCCACGCCCGTGCGATTGGCCAACCAACGACACACGGCACTGCCAATGTCTCCGGTGGCACCAACCACAGCCACCTTGGCCTTGGAGAGATCGATGCCGAGCAGGGGTGCGTTGTTTTCAACCTGGCGACTAATCACCCAGGCGGTGTGGGTGTTGCCGGTGGTGAAGCGTTCCCACTCCAGGGTGGTGCTGCGCACGTGTTGGTGCTGCAGCAAGTTGAAGTTCTCAAAAATGATCGAGGTAAACCCGCCCAGAGCCGTGATGTTGATGCCCTTTTTCTGGGCCAGCTCCATGGCATTCAGCACCTTGCGCCGCGCCGTCTTGAAACGGCTGAGCATTTCAGGAACGAAACAGGAGTCGATGTAGGCGCCGGTGATCACCTTTCCCGTCGGACTCGTGACTTCCACGTTCTCCACGAGCTGAGGGGGCGCGCTGCACCACACATCAAGGTCACCTTCGGCGATGTGATCGAACCCAAGCTCTGAGGCTTTGCGCCTTGCGGCCTCAAAGCTGGTGGAGTGTCCGATCAGACCAAACATGTACCGCCGACGAAACTGAACAAGAGCCCTGGCCGCACCTGCTTAGGCCTGGTGCGGCCATGCTCTCACGAAAGCATGTAGCGGAAGCTACGTGAATCAACAGGCAATGGTCCAGTGGGCTGGACCAAAAGACCTCAGACCGCCAGTGCGGCCGCAGCCATACGAGCGATGTCGCGGGAGCTGAAGCCGATCTCGTTGAGGGCTTCCTGGTAGGCAATCAGGAAATCTTCGATCAAATCTTCTTTCTCCATGTGGAGGACTGCAGCGTCCTTCGCCACCTCTTCAAGCATGGAACGGATCAGCGGAAGGTTGACCTTGTTGGCCTCCATCAGCTCATCTTTGCTGGCCTCGAAATTGGCTTTCAGCCATTCCTGGCCGTAGTTGAGGTGGGTGTATTCGTCCTTCACCACCCCTTCAGTGATCTTGCGGGCGAAGGGATCCGCCACCGGGATATAGATGTGATAGGCGGAGATCGCGAAGGCTTCGATCAGCAGAGCCTGAATCAGCAGACAAGTCACCACCTTGCCTTCCTTGAGCGCTTGCTGGAAATTGCCGTGCAGCGGAGCGAAGAACGTGCGCGCGAAATCCATATCGGCGGTGACGCCGAGGTTGTTCCCGCAAGCCGTGAAGCCCTTCATGTGCTTCATTTCCATACGCGCCAGGCCCTTGAGTTCTTCAGCCTGATCTGGGATCAGGGTTCCAAGGGAGATGTAGTTGTCATGCGCTTCCTGCTCACCCTCGATCACGATCGCGTTGATGCGGCTGTAGGCATCTTTGTAAGACGCACTGCTGAAGTCAGGCAGCTGCGAAGCGGATCCGTCCAGATCACTGATGGCAGCGACCTCAGGTGAGTTGAGGGTCGGCATGGAACGTTCCGATAAACAGGCAATGCGAACGACTGTAACCAGCACAACCGCAATTAGCCCATTTGATCAGCTTCAGATCACGACCTGAGCACAGAATCCACCGGCGGCCATTCGCTTGCCATCAGATCGCTGAACAGGGTTTGCCAATGGCCCACCACCGCCTGCTCCAGTTCACGTCCGAGCTCGGGAGTCGCCCCACGGCTGTCGCCCACCACCCCACTGCGGCTGAGATCTGACGTAAGCCAAGCGAATGGGGCCGCCCCCTCCAAGCTCCATCCGGGTGGCGGAGTCGCCGCTGCCGCCGGATCCTGATGCTCTCCATCCACCGGACGATCCGAACTGACCAGATTCGGCTCAAGCGCCAACATCAAACTGGTTTCAGCCAGGCCGGCGTGGAGGCCGGTGTCGCATTCCCGCTCTGGCAACAGATCCCTGAGCCCAGGCACGCCACTCCAAAGGAAACAAGGCAAAACGGCCATCGATGGGGTTTGGGTGCGCAATTGGCGCGCCGCCGCTTGCAGCAGGCCGATCTGGCCTCCATGGGCATTGAAAAGCACCAAACGACGTACCCCTAGCTGCGCCAACTGCTGACCCACCGTTTCCACCAGCTGGATCAACAGATCGGACCGGAGCGAGAGGGTGCCCGCAAAGTTGGTGTGCTCAGGTGAAAACCCCATCGCCTGAACAGGTAACCGCCAAATCGGTAGCTGCACCGGTAACCCCTCCAGGATTCGATCCAGCAGGCGATCTGCAAACAAGGAATCCGTGGCCAAGGGCAACTGAGGCCCGTGCTGCTCAATGGCTCCAAAGGGCCAAATCACCGTGGCCCCCGGGGTGCGCAATTGCTCTTGCACCTGAGGCCAGGAGAGATGGACCAGACACCGCTGAGGAGAGGGCATTGGTGGACCCGGAGGCTGCGCTATCCCACCCTGCCTGTCAGACTGCTCGATCGACGACTCACAGGGGTCCATGGCCGGATCAGGCAGCCCGCAGCCGAAACAACCCAAGGCGCAGAAGCCCTCTGCCGAGCTCAAACCCCCGCAGGTGATGCAGATCACCCGCAAGGACGATCAAGAACGGCTGCGTCGTGAGGCTGAAGAAGCCCGAGCAGCAGCAGAAGCGGCTCTTGAGCGGGCACGAGAACTGGAGCGGGCTGCCCAGGAAGCTGGTGCGCAAGCGCCAACGGCACCTACCCGTCCATCAGCCCCCGCAGCGAAGGCAGCCTCACCTGCACCTGTCTCCGATGACGACCTCTTTGACACTTCCGGGCTGGAAGGTCTGACCATGGCCGATCTGCTCGGCCCCGCTGACCGCAAACCCCGCTCGAACAAGGGAAGCAGCGTCCAAGCAGACCAAAGCCAAGCCGCGGCCCGCAGCCGCAGCGTTGACGACTTCGACTTCGACGAAGAAGCCTTCCTGGCCGCTCTGGATGAAAACGAGCCTGTCGGCACCACCGGCGATGTGGTCGCTGGCACGGTGATTGGCCTGGAGAGCGACGGTGTCTACGTCGACATTGGTGGCAAAGCACCCGGCTTCATGCCCAAGAGCGAATGCGGGCTGGGCGTGATTACCAACCTCAAGGAGCGCTTCCCCAAAGGGTTGGAAATCGAGGTGCTGGTGACCCGTGAGCAAAACGCTGACGGCATGGTCACCATCAGCTGCAGAGCCCTCGCTCTCCGCCAGAGCTGGGACAAGGTGAAGCAGCTTGAGAAAGAAGGCAAGGTGGTGCAGGTGAAAGTGAGCGGTTTCAACCGCGGAGGCGTGACCTGCGACCTCGAAGGGCTGCGCGGCTTCATCCCCCGTTCCCAGCTCCAGGACGGTGAAAACCATGAAGCACTTGTGGGCAAGACCCTTGGCGTGGCTTTCCTGGAAGTGAATTCAGAAACCCGGAAATTGGTGTTGTCTGAGAAACGGGCTGCCACGGCGGCTCGCTTCGCCGAACTGGAGGTGGGGCAACTGGTGGAAGGCACCGTGGTGGCCGTGAAGCCCTACGGCTTCTTCGTGGATCTCGGCGGCATCAGCGGACTGCTGCATCAATCCATGATCACCGGGGGCAGCATGCGCTCCTTGCGGGAAGTGTTTGACCAGGGCGATGTGGTGAAGGCCCTGATCACCGAGCTCGACCCTGGCCGTGGCCGGATCGCCCTCAATACAGCAATGCTCGAGGGCCAACCCGGTGAACTGTTAATTGAAAAGGACAAAGTGATGGCTGAAGCTGTCGATCGAGCCAATCGTGCTCGTAACGTCCTCAGGCAACAGGAACAATCAGCTGGATGATCGCGGCCGTCCCGTCCCGCCAAACCTCCCTTGATCGCAAGGCCGATTGGGAACTGGATTTTTACTCCAGACCGATTCTCGAGCCCGATGGCAAGAAACGCTGGGAATTGCTGATCAGC
>JAAZVJ010000059.1 GCA_018623675.1 Synechococcus sp. HW_metabat.54
ACCACATCGAAGGAGTAGGTGCTGGCCATGTGGGGTAAGGGGAATTCTCTCGCTTCCACCCTATCGGTGGCGGCGGCAGCTGCCTTGAGATCAAACCCACAGCAACGATCACCAGTACGAACAATGTAAGCGCTTACTCCCCACCGATGGATCTCCTCAGCCTGTTCACCGCCCATGCAGCGGCCCCCTATGCCTGGTCTTTAGTGCTGGCAGGAGCCGTGGTGATCGCCAGCATCGTTCCCCTCGGCGCCGCCCGATCGCAAGCGGATTTCACCATGGCCGACATGGGCGCACCACGGGCCATGTTCGAGCGACTCCCCGCCTGGGGGAAACGGGCCAGTTGGGCGCACCAAAACAGTTTTGAGGCCTTCAGCCTTCATGCCCCCGCAGCTCTTCTGGCTCTCGTGGCTGCACTCCAAGTCGGACCACTCCCTGGCCTGGCTGCAGCAGCCGCTTTCCTCCAACCCGCATTGCGCTTGATCTATATCGCTGCGTATGTGGGGAATGTGCCGCCATTGCGAGGCCTCTGCTGGGCTTCTGGCCTGCTCTGCACCGGAATCCTTTACGTGGAAGGGCTAAAGGGAGTGCTGCAGCTGGGGGCATAAACACCTCCCCTCCATCAGGCCCTGGCCCACTGCGCCAGGGCTTTGTCGGGATCCGACAACGACGCGATCGAGGAATAGACGAACTTCTCCCAGCCCTGCGGTGGGAGGCCCGCATAAACCATCAGGTTGAGGGGATAGTGATCGGAATCCGTGCAGCGACGGAAATCGTCGCGAAACAAGAACACCGGCTTCCCGAGGGCATAAGCCACGCCCAGCTCCACCATGACGCCCTCATCCGGTGGAGTTCCATTCACAACGGCGAAGAGAGCATCGGCCTCCCTTACATCCCGCAAACATTGCTGGGCCACCCCGTAGGCCCACCCTGGCTGCTGGAGATCCACATCACTGTTGCGGGCAAACGGCTCCCACACCAGAAGGCCAAGCCCTTCAAGAGCATCCACGAAGCGGGGAATTAACAGCGTCCGGCATTCCTCGGAGAAGCCCAACGGTGACGCCAGATAGATCGTTTTTGGTGCCATGCCGCTTAGCCCTTCCCCGCCTGGAATTGCTTCAAAGCGGCCAACAGTGCAGCCGGCGACTGCGGATCCACCATCAGCACGCTGCCGCCGGGCGCATCTGCCAGCTGCTCGCCCATCGCCATCCAGTCCTTCGCCAGCATCAGCCGCATCGCTTCAGCCGTGTTGGGATTGGCCTCCAAAGCCTGAGCCATGACCAAGGCAGCCTTGGCCTTGGCCTCAGCCAGCACCTCTTGCTGCTGGGATTGAGCATCAGCCTCCAGAAGCAAGGCCTCCTTTTGGGCCTGGGCATCGAGCACCAAAGCCTCTGCCCGCCCACGTGCCTCATTCAGCTGGGCCTCCTTCTCCCCTTCAGAGCGCAAAATCGCAGCGCGTTTTTCGCGTTCGGCCGTCATCTGCTGTTCCATCGCCTGCTGCACGCCGGCCGAGGGAACGATGTCGCGCATCTCCACCCGAGTCACTTTCACACCCCAGGGATCCGTGGCCTGATCCAGCTCCCGCAACAGCAGCTCATTCACCTCAGAACGCGTGGTGAAGGTCTGATCCAGATCCAATTTGCCCATCTCCGCCCGGATCTGAGTGAGCACAAGGTTCACCATGGCCGCCTGAAGGTTGTCGACGGCGTAGTAAGCACGGGAGTGCTCGAGCAGTTGCCAATAGACCACCGCATCCACCTCAATCGACACGTTGTCGCGGGTGATGCACTGCTGCGGAGGGATATCCAGCACGCGCTCCTTGAGTGATTCGTGGCTGACCACCTTTTCCACCACTGGGAGCACCAAGGACAGGCCAGGCTGCAGCTCACGATCAAATTTGCCGAGACGCTCAACCAAACGAGAACGCCCCCCGCTGGTCACCTTCACACTTCCGGTGCCCAGCAAAGCGAGCAGGATCAACGCCGGAAGACTGAGAAAGGCTTCCATCAAAACAATTCGGTTGCACGGACCCTACGGGCGGTGCCCCAGAGCGACAACCACTTCCCCTGCGCGCCGAATCGGATTCAAAGTGGTGGAACAAATCACGCCTGCGCCCATGGCTCCGTTCTGGGTTCCTTTGATCTGGCTACTGGTGGCCGTCGTTCTGCTGGGACTCGAGCTGGCGCAACCCAGTTTTGACGGTTTGATGTTCGGGGCTCTCGCCGCCCTTGTGGTCTCCGTGGTCACAGCCCTTGGCCCTCTGCCTGGCTTGATGCAGATCGGGATCTTTGTGGTGATCACCGTGGCGGGCACGGTCTGGCTCACCCGCTGGTCAGCACAACGCAATCCCGAGCCCGGCAACCCGCGCCAACGGGATGAGCTCGCGGAAGTCATCAGTGGCTTCTCCCCCGGGGGCGAAGGCCGGGTGCGCTGGCATGGTCAAAGCTGGGCTGCCAGCTCTCTCGATCTCGATCGGTCTCTGGATGCCGGTGAACGCGTCTTGGTGGTAGGCAGAGATGGCACCCAGCTTCAGGTGATCAGCCAGGTGGCCGTCAATCAAAAAACAACAAGCTGACGACCTTGCCCATATCTTCGGCGCTGCGGCAGCTGTTCAACAACGTCTCGCTGTCATGAAAGGCCAGGCAAATCAACTGGTCACAACGACTGATGATGTCTTGATTGCAGAGACTGCTGGCGAGGGGGAGGGGCAGATCGTCCTGTTCAGGCTTCTCGATTAAATGCAGCACCTTGTCGAGGCTGTCACGAATCTCAGGGAGCTGCCGCTCAAGGCTCTGAGGCAGAAGCACGGTGAGCTTGGAGGGGTCAACATCCAGAACCCCACGAATCACCGCCGCATTCACACCTTGGGCACCCGAAGTGATGATGGAATGCCCCTCCTGCGCCAGAGATCGAGCAATCAATTCGACCAAATGAATCGCCACGATCGGAACGTGACGGCTTCCGAGAATCGCAATTCGTCTCTTGCCTTTGTCCTGGAGAAGAGCCAGTTCTTGAGCAAGAGTGTCGACCCTATCGAGGGCAGGAAGATCAAGGGAACGGCTCAAAGACATCCCGCCAGTAGCAGCTCGAAATTAGCAGTAATTCACTGGGCCAGGAAGTCGCTGTCGATCAGGCCTCAAGCCCAGCGTTTGCAGATGCTCCTGCCATCAACGGGCCAGGCCCAGCACAGCGAATAAGCGATCAAGCTGGCAATGCTCTTCCACAAGCCGGAAGGCATAGGTGGCCTTCACAGCCTCATGCAAACGCACATGTCCAAAAGCCTGTTCAATCACCTCCACCGTGGCCAAGGTGTCGCGCTCCACTTTCAACAATGGAACCTCCAGTTCGTCAGCCCGGCTGATTAACTGCGGCAAGGGCTCGCCGGCACCGGTCAGGATCAAACACTGGGTCGAAGCTTCTAACGCCGCAAGCTGAATATCGGTGCGATCAGCACCAGTCACCACGGCCATGTTGCGACGGTGGCGGAAGAACTCCATCGCGGAGTTCACGTTCATGGCGCCGATGCTGAGGGTTTCCACCAACAACTCAAGGCGCTCCTCACAACAGATCACCCGGGCATCCAAGCGACGCACCAGCTCCCCAACCGTGACGCTGCGCAACAGCGGCGAACGGGGCATCACACCAAACACCGACAAGCCAAGCGCTTCCAGTTCAGGAACCACGCGTTGCTGGAGTGCTTCCACGTCGTCGGGAGTGACGGCATTGAGAACGACCCCGGCGAGACGCTCACCCAGTTGGTCACGAGCTGCCAACAACGCCTCCACACTGCGACTGTCCTGCCACAGGTGGACAAGAACCACCGACGCATCCAGTCCCCGGGCCAGCTGCCCCAGGCTCAAGCCATACAGCAAACCCTCATGCAAACTTCCCGCCGCCTCAAGCAGAGTGACCGTGCCATCGTCAGCGCGCAGCTGTTCCCGCAGGCGCTCAAAACCTGCGCCGGCATCCAAGCTGCCGCTCGCCAGGCGCCCATTGGCCGTGCCCGGCGCAAGCAAATGCAAAGACGGAATCAACTGAGATTCGTCTAACCCGAGCGTGGTGCCAACGAAACGAACGTCGTCGTCAATGAGGGGATCTGGCAGGGGGTCTGACTCCCCACTCCAATCAAGACTGGTGGCAAGGGGTTTTCCGAAGCGAACCGCATGGCCTGCAGCCGAAAGTTGCCGGGCCAATCCCAAGACCAAGGCCGATTTCCCACTAAAGGGCTCACACGATCCGATCAGCAAGGTGGATCCCATCACCAGTTCCAAAGGCCCTTGTTGGGAATCAATGTAACGGCCCTGGATGGGGAGCTTCACTTGGATCGTGCTCCAAGAGAAGCCACTGCCAAAACCCATCGGGAAGATCAACCGTTGCGGCGTCAGGATCCACCTGCATGAGCCAAGTCATCAGCTGATGGGCTGGCAGCTCGAAGCGGTACACGAGTGCAGGGCCTTCAGCGATCTCCACATGGCAGGAACAGAGCGATAAGGGGGCTCCCACCACCGACCAACGGAGCGCAAAGGGTCTGAACGCACCCCCTGCCAACGAGCGGTGTCCCCGCAGCTCACCTTCAGCAAAGAGCGGAAGCACCCGCATCAGTGCAGCTTCCTGCTGCACCCCCCCGCAATAGGGAGCGAACAAGGCGATCTGCGCTGCATCGGCTGGAGTGCTCACGGACCGCGCGTGTTTCCTCAAGGATGGCCCAAGCTGGTGCGATGGCCCACTCCCTCGCAAACCCATCCACCTCCTCACCTTGGAGCGGTGCCCGCATCGGCATCACAGGCGTGCGTGGAGCCCTCGGCCAAGCGTTTTGTCGCCAGTTCCTGCAGCAAGGGGCCATCGTTGTTGGGCTCAGCCATGGGCCGAGAGACGAAACGAGCGATCCCTCCACGTCACCGCAGGAATGGGTCCAATGGAGCTGCGATCACGAACAAGACCTCGACCCGGTTCTCGAGACCCTCGATGTGCTGGTGTTGAACCACGGCATCAATCCAGCCGGCGATCAGAGCAGTTCAGCACTCACGCGTGCACTCACCATCAATGCCCTGAGTAGCTGGAAGCTGATCAATCGTTTTGAAGCCATCGCCAAACGTTCACCCCGGCCTGCAGGACCTCGTGAACTTTGGGTCAACACATCGGAAGCGGAAATCCAACCCGCCTTGAGCCCGGGCTACGAACTGAGCAAGCGGCTGATTGGGCAGCTGGTGAGTCTGCGCTGGAGCAATCGCAGTGCTGAAGAGATCAAAACGATGCAGTTACGCAAGCTGGTGTTGGGCCCGTTCAAATCGGAGCTCAACCCCATTGGCGTGATGTCCGCCGACTGGGTGGCCAGGCAAGTGTTGACGCAAGCCCGCTTCAACCTGTCCCTAATCATCGTCACCCCGAATCCGCTCACCTACGTGCTGATGCCGCTGAGCGAAATCGGGAGAAGCGTCTACAACCGCCTGTTCAATCGCCCCGGTCGGTGAGGATCTCGCAACCATCGGAGGTCACCACGATGGTGTGTTCCCATTGAGCGGAAAGGCTGCCGTCACGGGTGACCACGGTCCAGCGGTCTTTGAGGGTGCGGCAATGCTTGCTACCGGCATTCAAGATCGGCTCCACCGCCAGGGTCATGCCAGGCCTGAGCTTCACGTTGGGCAGTTCATCGGTGCGGAAGTTGAACACGGAAGGTTCTTCATGCAGGTTCCGACCAACGCCATGGCCGGTGTAATCCTCAACAACGCTGAAGCCGTTTGCCACCACGTGGTCTTCAACTGCACCTGCGATGTCGAGCAAGGTGTTGCCGGCCTTGATCTTGGCGAGGCCGGCCATCAACGACTCCCGGGCCACGCGGCTGAGGGTTTGCGCTTCCTCGGAAGCATCGCCAACGCAAATGGTGACGCAGCTGTCGCCGTGATAGCCGTCGAAATAGGCCCCGGTATCCACCTTGAGCAGATCGCCATTGCGGATCACCCGCTTGGCGCTCGGAATCCCATGCACCACTTCGTTATTAATGCTGGCGCAAATACTGGCGGGGAAGCCGTGATAGCCCTTGAAACTTGGGGTGGCACCCATTTCCCGAATCCTTCGTTCGGCGAGGGCATCGAGATCACCAGTGGTCTGGCCGGGCTCGACGGAGGCCATGATTTCCCGCAAAACAGTGGCCACGATGCGACTGGCCTCAGCCATGATCTTCAATTCGCGGGCTGATTTCACCTCAACACCACGGCGTTGCTGAATACGAGGCCCCGTGGCAGTGGCTTTCGCACCATTGGATGCGGCCAGAAGATCAGCGAACAGGTTCATCGGATGGGCGAAGAGGGGACTGGGATGCCGTTGCGGGCGGTGCTGAGGTCCGCGTCCAACACAACGGTCCTGAATTCACGCTATCAATATCTGCAGCTTGGGGAGAGAGACGATGCGGTGGCTGCGCAGC
>JAAZVJ010000060.1 GCA_018623675.1 Synechococcus sp. HW_metabat.54
GAGTAGACCACCTGGCCAGCGGGGGGTGGGGGCCGGCAGCAACTGCAGGCTGTGGCCATGACTCAGAGGCAGGCTTTGTTCCTGGCGGATCACCCGCAGCGATGGCAAGGCCGGCAGGGGAGGCCGGTTGTCGACTTCGCCTGGTGGCAGCGGTTTGCGCTGTTGCCAAAGCTCCTGCAGCAGCTTGGCCCCAGGGTTGGAGCAGATCAGGGTCAGCTGGGGGTAGACCTCGGCCAGGCTTCGCAGAAGGGCGACCCGGTTGGGGTTGACGTGACCCACCACCACCAGCAGGGGGGTGTCGCCTGCCGGCAGTGCTTCAGCGAGTGCCGGCAGAAAGGCGTCGCGATAGGCCGCTCCGGGGGGATGGACCAACACCGCTGGTGCGCCGTCGCCGGCTTCGAACAACACGCTGTTGGCAGTGCTGCCGCGCTCCAGGGCGTATTCCAGCTCGAACCGGTGCCGCTGGGGGCTGAGCCCCCGCAGCGCCACCACCCCGGCGTCTATCGGCAGCTGGATCGTGCGGCGGAGGGCGGCGGTGCTGGTCACGCTCATCAGTAGTGGTTCCCCACTTTGCGGTGGTGCACGGCCGTCACCGCTTCGGTGTCGGCCACATTGCCCTGTTCCACCACGGCATAGATGATCCAGTGATCGGGCCCTTCCATCCGCTGTTCCACCCGGCAGCCCAGGTAGGCCAGGGCGTCGCTGAGCACCGGACCGCCATCGGCCACGCCTTCCAGCACATTGACCCCTTCAAAACGATCAGCTCCGGGCCGGAAGCGCTTGAGGAAGTGACGCAGCAGGGGTTGGTGGTTGTCTTCCCGCAGCACGTTGAGAACAAAACGATCCCCCACTTGCATCAGGGTTTCGATGGCGCGGTCTTTGGCTACGGCCACGGTGAGACCTGGGGGCGTGAAGCTGGCTTGGCTCACCCAGCTGGCCACCATGGCGCTTCGGCGCAGGCTTTCTCCCTCCCCCTGGCTGGCGGTCACCACATACAGGCCACCACTGAGGCGTCCTAGGGCTTTATCGAGGTCGCCATCGAGGCTCTTCATCGCTGCGATGGTTTTCTCGCGGGTGAGAAGTTGCCCCAGGTCGGTGCCTGATTCCTCGCAACGCTGGTAGTCGGCCCCTGAGGGCAACTGACGGATGCGCAGGGGGGCGAAGGCTTCCTTCTGCCCTTGGCTGCGCAGTTGGTTGGCTACCGAATCAATCGGTTCATCGTCGCCGCCGAATGCGTCGTAGACGCCCACCCATTGCTTGCTGTTCAGGGCTGCCAGCAAGGTGCCGATGGAGCTCTGCAACTCGGCATCGGGATTGGCCGGCCAGGTGGGAACCACCACAGCCTTTGCATCGCCGACAAGGGCTGTGAGCTCCTGGGGATCGGTGGCTCGCAGGTCCACCAGTTGCACTTGGGCTTCCGCTTTACCGATGCCATGGGCAATCGCCTGGCTGACGCGATCACAGAACCCGTATTGGCTCACGTAACAAACCGCGGCATAGCTCTCGCCCTTGCTGCGTTGACCACTCCATTCGCGGTAGTCGTTAATCCAATGCTCGAGGTGTTCACGCAGCAGGGGGCCGTGTCCCACCGCGATGGTGTTGATCTCCGGGAGCCCGTCCATGCGTTTGAGGGCCTGCAGCACGCTGCGGGCGTTGGGCCCCATCAGGCAGTCGTAGTAGAAGCGGAAATCAGGGGCAATGGCGCCAGGGTCACTGTCGAAGACTGCGTCGGAGCAGTAATGCAGGCCAAAGGCGTCGCAGGTGTAAAGGATGCCGGTGCCGTGGTCGAACGAAAAGATCGTGTCGGGCCAGTGCAGATTGGGGGCGCTGAGGAATTCGAAGCGGTGGTGCACGCCGCTGCTGGGATTGGTGCCGAGGTCGAGTTCCTCGCCACTTTTGACGGCTCGTGATTGGAACGGTCGGTGCACCTGGTTCTCCAGGAACTGAATGGCCACCTTCGAACCCACAATTTCAATGTTGGGGTTGAGGTCGATCAGATCACCAATCAGGCCGGAATGGTCGGGTTCGGTATGGCTGACGATTAAGACATCGATGTCTTGAGGATCAATTTCCCCTTGCAGTAAGGGAATCCAGGTGTCGCGGAATTTCGCGTGGCTGGTGTCGATCAGGGCCGTGCGCTCTCCGCGCACCAAAAAGCTGTTGTAGGTGGTGCCGTTGCGTAGGCCGAATTCGATATCGAAACGGCTGCGGTCCCAGTCGAGGGAACGGATCGTGGTGGTGTCGGCAGCGATCGCCTCGCATTGCAGCGACAGGCGGGGGGCCACAGCGGAAGTTTCTGTGCTGCTCAGGTTTGCCGTGACCATGACCCTATTGCTCGCTTAACTGAACTCTACGGAGATCTTCAGGTGAGCGGCCCGGGTGCCAGGGCTCCTGCAAGGCGAGGTAACCAGTCCACCAGTCCTGGCATAGCAATGAGCAGGGCCAGGACCGCCACTTGCAGCCCAACGAAGGGCAGTGCTCCTTTGTAGATATCCCGGGTCCCCACCTCATCCGGGGCCACGCCACGCAAATAGAACAGTGCGAAGCCGAAGGGAGGGGTGAGAAACGACGTTTGCAGGTTGGCGCCGATCAACACGCCGAACCACACCAGCGCCTCGGGGCCGAGCAGTTGACGGGCTGCGGGCAGCAACAGAGGCACGGCGATGAAGGCGATTTCGAAGAAATCAATGAAGAAGCCCAGCAAAAAGATGATCAACATGCTGAACACCAGGAAGCCGATGCGTCCGCCTGGAAGATTGAGCAGCAGCTCGGAAATCAGTTGATCGCCGCCGACGCCTCGGAACACCAGGCTGAAGGCGGTGGAACCCATCAGGATCGCCATCACCATCGAGGTGGTGCGCATGGTGCTTTCGCACACGCTGGAGAGCTGGCTGCGGCTGAAGCCACCGTTGAGGGCGGCCAGCAGCATGGCGCCCACAGCCCCAATCACGCCGGCCTCGGTGGGGGTGGCGATGCCAAAGAAAATGCTGCCCAGCACTGCCACGATCAGGGCGATGGGTGGAAGCACGGATTGGATCAGCTGCCATGGCGTGCTGCTACCGGCTGCTTCAGGTGGCAGCTGCGGTGCCAACTCCGGCTTCAGCGCACTGATCACCACCACGTAGATGGCAAACACGGCCGACATCAGCAGGCCGGGGAGTAAGGCTCCAATGAACAGATCCCCCACCGAGATGCCCAGCTGGTCGCCCAGCACCACCAGCACGATGCTGGGGGGAATGATTTGCCCGAGGGTGCCGGAGGCCACGATCACACCGGTGGCCAGGCTTTTGTCGTAGCCGGCCCGGAGCATGGCCGGGAGGGAGATCAGTCCCATGGTGGTGACTGTTGCAGCCACCACACCAGTGGTGGCTGCCAGCAGGGATCCCACCAGCACCACCGCGAGAGCTAACCCACCGCGCAAGCGTCCAAGCAGCCGGCCCATGGTCTCCAGCAGGCGTTCGGCGATCCCTGAGCTCTCGAGCATGGAGCCCATGAACACGAAGGCGGGAATGGCCAGCAGAGTGAAGTTGGCCATGATCCCCAGGATTCGTTGGGGTAAGGCGGTGACGAATTGAGGCTCGATTTCACCGCTGAGCATGCCCAGCAGGGCAAAGATCACCCCAATGCCCCCGAGGCAGAAGGCCACGGGAAAACCGCTGAGGAGCGCCACGATCAGCGCCAGGAACATCCCAGGGGCGAGTACGGCTGAGGGATCAATGCTGATGATCCAGCCGAGGGCTTCGATTTCGATCACAGCGCTGGCCCTCCCTGGTGTTGCCCATCGGTTGCTGGGTCGGTTTCGCCCTTCTGAAGTGCCATACGCAGGCGTAGGGCCTCGGCGACGCCTTGAAGGCCAAGCAACAGGAAGCCCAGAGGGATCAGGGTTTTCACCCAGGTCCGCGGCAGGCCACCAGGGTCTGGCGAGAGCTCACCGATGCTCCAGGCCCGTAGGGCTGGTGCGATCGCGATCGCCATCACCCCGAAGGCAAAAGGCAGCAGCAACACCAAAAGCCCCTTGAGTTCCTGGCGATTGCGCCGCCGTTCTGACCAGCGGCTTTGCAGCACATCCACGCGCACGTGCCCGCCTTTCTGCAGCGTCCAGCCGAGCCCCAGCAGGAAAATCAGATCGAACAGATACCACTGGGCTTCGATCAAGCCATTGGAGCTGAGGTTGATGCCAATTGCCGATCCCAGGTAGCGGCCGATCACATTCCAAATGCCAATGGCCAGCATCAGCAGCACGGCCCAACGGGCCAACCAGGCGGCACCCGCATTGATCCGATCGAACAGCCGCACCACCTGCGTTTGTGTGCTGCTCATGGTTTGACCTCTTGTTGGCTGTTGAACTGCGCCAGGGGCAGTTCGTTGATTCGGTTCCAGTTGATGGTTTCGCGTTGGAACAGGCGCCAGCGTTCGAGCAGATCCCGGAATCCGGCATCGCCAGCAGCCAATTCAGCAAACATTTCTTGGGTGGCATCGCGAGCTGCCGTGAGGATGTCGTCGCTGTAGCGCTCGAGCTTGATCCCCTGGCGACCTAAGCGCAGTAGCGCCTCGCTGTTGCGCTGTTCGTACTCGCTGAGCATGCCCAGATTGGCCTCGTAACAGGCCGTGCTGAACATGGCTTGGTACTCCTCTGGCAACGCATCCCAGGCCTTGCGGTTCACCAGTGCACACAAGCTTGGGCCGGGCTCCCACCAGCCTGGGTAGTAGTAGTGCTTGGCCGCTTTGTGCAGGCCTAGCTTTTCGTCGTCGTAGGGGCCTGTGAATTCAGCGGCATCGATCGCTCCCCGTTCAAGGGCGAGGTAGATCTCCCCACCGGGAAGCACCTGCACATTCACGCCGAGGCGAGCCATCACCTTTCCCCCGAGCCCGGGGATGCGCATCTTCAGGCCTTTCAGCGATGCCAGGTTGTCGACGGGACGTTTGAACCACCCCCCGAGTTGGCCGCCCGTATTGCCGGCAGGGAAGCTTTTGGTTCCGAAGTCGGCGAACAGTGCGTCCATCGCTTCATTGCCGCCCCCTTGATAAAACCAGGCGTTTTGCTGCTGGGCGGTGAGGCCAAAGGGAACCGCGGTGCCAAAGGCGAATGCGGGGTTTTTACCCACGTAGTAGTAGCTGGCGGTGTGGCCGCACTCCACGGAGCCGGCCTGCACGGCATCCAGCACCTCCAGGCCGGGAACAATCTCACCAGCGGCAAAGGGTTCGATGCTGAAGTTGCCCCCACTCATCGCTTCCACCCGTTGGCAGATGGTTTCTGCCCCTCCATAGATGGTGTCGAGTGACACGGGCCAGCTGGTGGCCATCCGCCAGCGCACCTGAGGGAGACCACCGCTTTGGGTTTTCTCCGCACGACGGATCGTGCAGGCGCTCAGGGCTCCGGCTCCAGCGGCAGCGGCGAGGGCTTGCCCACTGGTCCGGAGCAGCTGCCGTCGTTGCATGGCGTGCTCCTGCGGTAGTCGCGACTGTCGGCGACCGTTGCTATTCGCAGCCTATTGATCGTTGTTCGACTGTCTCTGTTTTTGCAATCAAAAAAAGCCCCCCGCATTCGCGGAGGGCGCTTCCGTTCTCTGGTGTGGGGTGTGTTGTCGTTGGCTACTGCTCGCTTCTGGGAGTGGTCGATCGTCAGCTTTCAACCGTGACCGACACCGTGGTGCGGTTGTCGGCCTTGGCCGCGGAGATCGCCAGGATGCCGTCGCGGTAGGTGGCCCTTAGTTGGTCGCGATCAAGAGGCTGGGCAAAGCGGAAGCTGCGGCTCCAGGTGCCAGGCCGAAATTCGCTGAACACTTGCTGTGGGGCTCCGTTGTTTGGAGCATCGGTTTCGGAGTTGGTGTCGTCTGCTTCGGAGATCGCGCTTGCACGACGCTCGGCGCTGATCACGAGGGTGCGATCGGTGGCTTTGACATCGATGGAGTCGCGATCGACGCCGGGTAATTCGAGATGCACGGTGTAGCTGTTGGCATCTTCGAGAACTTCGGCAGCCGGGACGCGTTCGGCCTGGGCCACTTGCTGTTCGAGGCGCTCCAGCAGGTCGAAGGGGGATTGGCGAAGGGTGAGCATGGTGAATCCTCCAGGCGGAGAGTTGGGTTGGGTGGGTGTCACCCACAACGACAATCTGCGCCTGCTGGATGGAGATGAGGAGCCGGAGAACCGCCCTGTTGTGTTCGGTCTGGACGACCGAGTTCGGTTGCTACGACAGCAATGGTGGGAGAACCGAAAAGCATTTGCCTCTGAAAGGTTGTGTGGCTCAGATCCACCACCAGCGAGCAAAGCTTGCGGCCTGGCCGCAGCGCTCTCCTTGCTCATCCCAGAGGGTCCAGATGCGGGCGTTGTCGATCACAAACTTGCGTCCTTCGCGATCCATACGGATCCCGCGATAGCCC
>JAAZVJ010000061.1 GCA_018623675.1 Synechococcus sp. HW_metabat.54
AGAGACGGGTTACGGAAGGGCAGGAAGCCCTGCCGAGCAGCAGTGTAACGGAAGATTGAGCTGTGTAACGCAACAGCAAGCATTTCCTCATCTGGACCAAGCGCCAGTGCCCAGAGGAGATCCCGGCAATACCAAAACTCCGAATCCCGAAAAGCAGCCTTTCAGCGGAACAGCGACCCCCCACAAGAGCAGGCGCAGAAGAGCCGAACAAACCCCTGCAACTGAACAAAGACTTAAGATTCTCAGATTGCGACTCGCGCTTGTGGTTCTGATTCGCTGGCTCAAAGCTGGGCAACGCCTGGAGGAAACCGTTCCTTATCAACAGGCGCGTCATCGACGTCTTGAGCTCGAGGCGGAAGGTGCTGTTGTGTATTGGAGCGAAAGGCTGGAATATCACGGCTGAAGCAGCAGACTGAGGCCCTCTGCAGCCGGCCATGAACAAGCGGCATACCTTCAGCTTTCAGATCGGGACACTCTCGATGGCTGCCTTGATCAGCGCTCTTGGTCTGTTGACCACAGGCTGCGGACAAAAGCAGGGATCCCCAAACGCCATCGACCAAACAGAGGCGATCAAACGCCTCGACTACCGCCTCCAGCAATTGGAACAGCGCATGGGGGACTCGGCATCACCGGGGATCGACCCCGGAGAGAAAACGCCCACTGGCCCTGTGAAATCGCTCACGCTGCGCATGGGCACTGTCGACGACCGCTTGAGGATTTATTGGGCGGATGGCACCACCAGCAACCTGCCCTGCACAAAGGAACAGAACACCTGGGCCTGCGGCTGATCTGCACGTTGTTGCTGTTGTCGAAAGGGGTTCCGCGACATCAGCATGGGGGCATGAACTCTTCTTCTCCGCGGCACGGCAGATCAGTCACCAGCTCCTGGGTCGGGTTGCTGTGGGTTGCAGTCTTCCTCTCCTTTCCATCGATGGTTGGGGCCCAGAGCAGGCCAATGCCTCTCTCTCAAACGAGAGCGGCCAACCTTGCCCGGATGCGAGCAGAATCGATCAATGGAGGCGTAACCCTCTACAGAGCTGATCAGTGCATGTACAGCACAGGAGCACCGGACTGCCTGCAAAACCAGGCCAACAGCGGTTACCGATTTCAGTTCCGAGGAGGAGCTCCTGGCTGGCAGCAACAAAATCCTCCTGCACCCACAGTGATCACCACCGTGACGGTGTCGAGCGATGGCCAAACCATTCGTGATGTCAGCAACGTCGTTCTGCCGTGAGCCAAAACAAGCTCGTTGGATCAAGGCTTTGATCGCGTGATCGACCAATGAGCGCCGCTCTAGCCCTACGCCAACGCTGCAGCCAGTGCTTCAGGAGCTTCTGGGGCCAGAGTCCAGACCTCACGTTCAGTGAGGCTTAGGGCAATGCCCTTTTCTCCGTAGGCCGCTTCATTGATGAACACCGGCACTCGTCCGCAAGGGCCGTCGTAACGAACCTCACGGCCATCAGCCGTCAAAAACAACGGATCTCCAGGGTGCAGGGGACACCAATCACGCCCCTGCCGCGCGGGATGCAAGCACCCATCGGGCTCACCTTTGCTGTTGCGCGGCAGATCCAAACTCCCGAGGTGGCGATGGACCACCAAAGAGACCGGGCAGCGCATAGGACCCTGATGCGCCTCACCAAGCACCTGAAGACAAGCCTGAAGGCTGAGGCGCGTGCGTTCCACCACTTGGGCATCCAACACCATTTGGGGCACCGGGCCAATCTCAATCACAAGCCCAACAGGCCAACGTTCCACCAGGAATCCCTGCTGCGCCTGATCAGCCTCATGCAGATAAACAGGCAGGCCCAAGCGTTGCTGAACTGCTGCAGCCAAGGCCAGATCTGCGGGTCGACGGCCATAGACCACCAGAGAGCTACCCATCGCCGCCGTGGTGCTGTGCAGGTCGAGGGCCACAGAACAAGGTTTCGGCGCCTCCGGGCCGTACTGCCTCACCAGGCTGTGGGCGCGAGCTATTTCTCGGTCAACCGCTGAGGTGCCTGCCGCTGCTTCCTCTAAGAGATCGGGACGAAAGCTGCGGTTGAGATCCCGATCGAGGTAACGCCGCCCCTGCTCCCTCGCCGCAGGATTGCCAATCACTGGCACCACCTCCAGACCGCAGGTCTCAATGAGATCCGGTTGCTTCTGCCACTGGTCAAGCAACCAGGGGGCATTGATCTCGTTGCCATGGGTTCCAGCCACCACCAAGACCCGCGGACTCGCCATGCACCCCCTGCCACGGACACCAGACTGGCACTGATGCACAACGGAGCCCATGGCTGTCCCTCCACTGGTCGTCGCCACTGCACGGGAAGGCTGGCGCTGGCAGTGGCGCCAATTGATGCAAGGGCTCGGACCAGCCGACGCAGAGGGGCGCTATGTGCGTCCCCCCAGTGATCGCCTGGAGGTGACCGTGCCTGATGCTGCTGCTCTGAACAGGCGCTCAGGACGGCAGCGCCCACGACTGGTGATCGGACGCAGCTGCCCCTGGGCCCATCGCACCTGGCTGATGCACAGGCTCAGGCACCTGGAGGGCAGCCTCGAGTTGTTGATGGCCACTGCAGATCACCGCGCCGGACGCTGGACCCTGGAACCGACATGGATGGAGTGCAGCACCCTGGTCGAGCTCTACCGACACTGCGGCACGCCACCCAATCACCGCGCAACTGTGCCGGCACTGGTGGATCCAGGAGAGCAAGGCAAGCGTGCTGCCCAACTCCTGGGCAATGACAGTGCGGCCCTCAGCGAAGCCCTCAATCGCTGGCCTGGCGGTGATGGAGCGCCAGACCTGGCCCCGCAAGACATTCAAGAGGTCATCGAGCGATGGCAAACCCTGCTGCAACCAGCTGTGAATGATGGGGTTTATCGCTGCGGCTTCGCTCGAACCCAAAGGGCCTACGACGAGGCCAGCACCTCACTGTTCGCCGCACTTGACACCGTTGAAGAGGCTTTGCAGCAGAAGGGGCCTTGGCTCTGCGGTGAGCAACTCACCATCGCCGATGTACGCCTGTTTCCAACCCTGATCCGCTGGGAACTTGTGTATGCACCTCTGTTTGGCTGCAGCGCCAGGCCGTTGTGGATGTTCCCTGCCCTGTGGCGCTGGCGACAACGCTTCTACGCACTCCCTGGAGTCGCGGAAACCTGTGATGGGGAAGCATGGCGTACTGATTACTTCGGAGCCTTGTTCCCCCTCAATCCAGGGGGCCTGATACCGGCCGGCCCGGATCTGACCACACTGGTGAACAGTCCCGCTGCACTGCCATGACCACGGCTGATCCCGAGTTCGAGGGCGTCTATGGCACCTACACCATCACTGAACAGGATCGGCGCGAAGTGCAGCGCTATCGCTTCGCCTTGCTGGTCTGCGGCCTGTCTTTCAGTGCAGGATTGCTGCAGTGGTGGCAACTCGGCAGCACATTCGCCTGGTTGTGGGTCTTGCCACTAGCTGCCGGCCTTGGTTTCGCTCTGCAGTGGATTCACATCTACCTAAGGCCCCTTCACCGTGCACTGCAGCTGTTCTGGCTTGTGGGATGCCTGGGATGGTGTGTCCTCTTGGCACGAGGCGGCCCTAACGAGGCTTTGACGACCCTGCAGCACCAGCCCCTCTGGATCCTTGCCATCGGCCCGTTGTTTGCAGCGCTGGCGGGCATCGGCTTTAAAGAGTTCTTTTGTTTCCGCAGACCCGAAGCCATCGGTCTCACCTTGCTCTTGCCCATCGCCCTTCTGGGCCGCCTGAGCAGCCTGCTTCCTCCAGAGATCTGCCTTGGCCTACTCACCACGGCCGCCCTGCTGCTGGTCGTACTGGCTCTGCGAAAGTTCGGCATCCCCGCCGCGGCCGATGTCGGAGACAAGAGTGTGTTTGCTTATCTGGAGCAGCAGCGCGCCGCTGGAGCCCAGTGAGTTTGATCAGCCTGGTGGATGCCGAAAAAGACTTCGGCATCCGCACCTTGTTTGCGGATCTCACCCTGCACGTCGGCAGCAATGACCGGCTCGGCCTGATCGGGCCGAATGGGGCGGGAAAATCGACCCTGCTGAAGGTGCTGGCGGGTCAGGAACCCCTTGGTGGTGGTGAGCGCCGTTGCTCACCTCGCCTGCGGGTGGAGCTGGTGGGCCAGGAGAGCGTTGTGCAACCAGGGCTCACAGTGCTGGAGCAGGTGCTGGCCGGTTGCGGTGAGAAACGCGACCTGCTGTTGCGCTTCAGCGCCCTCACCGAGGCTGTCGCCCAAAACCCAGACGACACCGCCCAACTCACCGAACTCGGACATCTCAGCCAACGCATGGATGAAGCCGAGGCCTGGGGGCTGGAGCAGCAATGCCAGGAGGTGCTGCAACGCCTCGGCATTAGCGATTTGCACAAACCGGTCGAAGACCTCTCCGGTGGATATCGCAAGCGGGTTGGTTTGGCTTCTGCACTGGTGGCCTGCCCGGATGTGTTGCTGCTCGATGAGCCCACCAACCACCTCGATGCTGCAGCCGTGGAATGGCTGCAAAGTTGGCTCGATCGCTACCCCGGCGCGGTGGTGCTGGTGACCCACGATCGTTACGTGCTCGACCGGGTGACCCGCCGGATTGTGGAGGTGGCGGATGGCGAAGCACGCAGCTACGACGGCAACTACAGCACTTACCTGCAACGCAAGGCCGAACAGGATGTGGCCGATGCCGCCGCCGCGGCCAAATTCAAAAGCGTGATGCGCCGAGAATTGGCCTGGTTGCGCCAAGGCCCGAAAGCCCGCAGCACCAAGCAGAAAGCGAGGCTGCAGCGCATTGAAGCCATGCGGGCCGCACCGCCGAAAAAGGCGAAGGCCAAGCTGGAGATGGCCAGCGTGAGCCGGCGGATCGGCAAGGTGGCCATCGAAGCGGAAAACCTACGCGTCACCAGTGATGGGAGCGCAGAAGGCACTGTTCTTCTGGAGGACTTCACCTACAGCTTCAGCCCCGAAGACCGCATTGGGATCATTGGCCCCAACGGCAGTGGCAAATCAACGCTTCTCGATCTGATCGCCGGACGCCGAAACCCCACTGGTGGCGAATTACGCCTTGGCGACACCGTGCATCTGGGGTACCTCGACCAGCACACCGATGCACTCACCAGCGGCAGGGGCCTGGAACGCAAAGTGATCGAATTCGTGGAGGAAGCCGCCTCCCGCATCGATCTCGGTCATGAACAGCTCACCGCATCACAGCTGCTGGAACGGTTTCTCTTCCCGCCCGCCCAACAGCACAGCCCGATCAGCAAACTCTCCGGTGGTGAACGCAGGCGCCTCACCCTGTGCCGGCTCCTGATTCAGGCTCCGAATGTGTTGCTGCTGGATGAACCAACCAACGATCTCGACGTTCAGACCCTGAGCGTTTTGGAGGACTTACTGGAGGATTTCCGGGGCTGTGTGGTGGTGGTATCCCACGATCGCTACTTCCTCGATCGCACCGTTGATCGCCTGTTCAACTTCGAAAACGGTCGTCTGCATCGTTTTGAAGGCAACTACAGCGAATTTCTCGACCACAGACGCGAACTCGAGCGCGCGGAAGAGTCGAGCCGTCGAGACAAGGCCACGAAGTCGAGCGCTGAGGATGGGGCCAAGAGCAACCACCCCCAACCAACCGGAGGAAGCACCAGCGCCAAACCGCGACGACGCAGCTTCAAGGAAAACAAGGAACTGGAGCAACTCGATCGTCAGTTGCCTGAACTTGAAGAACGGAAAGCGGAACTCGAAGCAGCCATCAGCAGTGGGAACGACGATCTCACCAGCCTGAGCCAAGAACTGGCCACGCTGCTGGAGACCCTGGCCAACGCCGAAGAACGCTGGCTTGAGCTCAGTGAGCTGGCGTCTTAAGACCGGAACGCCGGCGCCTGCGTGGATGGGGGAGGTCCGCCCCCTTGGTGCTGGAAGACGGCCAATCGCAAGAGGGTGGGGCCTGATTGGTCCCCAACCAGGGCTGGGGCTGTAGCCGCCGCGCAACATCGTCGGCTGTCTTCATGGCCGTAGGGCGGTAATCAGCCACCGATCGATGCATCTGCATCTGATCCCCCATGCGGCGCAGGTAAAGGTCATGGGACCAGATCACCTGGTTGTGTTCGAAGGCTTCACAAGCAGCCAAGATTGACGTGAAGCGCTGGCTCACCAGTCCAGAAGGAGCACATTGCTTCCATTCCAGAACCTGCTCAAAGGAAAGACCGGAACGCCACTGCCGCTGTTCAGACAGATAACAGAACTCCTCCGGACCATTGATCCAGAACATTCGACCTTCGTCATCCATGAAATGCCGGCCCTGGCGCTGCCTGATCCGAACCATGGGATGACCTCCCACTTCCTACTTAGCTGGTAGCCCCGGTCATGGCCTGCTGACAATGGCGGTGTTACGGAA
>JAAZVJ010000062.1 GCA_018623675.1 Synechococcus sp. HW_metabat.54
GGTCAATTATAAAAGCGCCCACGAACCACTGGTCAATCTCTTTTCACTTCTTTTGGACTTTGCTTGCGATTTCGTTGTCCTGGCGACCAAAAGACCTCAACCGGCCTGCAACGTCTGGGTTTCGAGTTGCTCCAGCAGCACATCAACGGGGATCTGCGTTGAAAACCGGCAGGCGCAGGTCTCACTGGCGTCGAGGGTGCCGTGCTCCCAATACTTGTTGCTGCCAGTGCCACCACCACAGAAGCCGTAGTAATCACACTGCGTGCGACAGCGGCTCACCCCGGCATTCATGTCGTGCTGCAAACGACGGAACACCTCGGTGGTCGTCGCCTCCTCCAATGAGACATCACGAAGATTGCCGAGGTTGAAGAGGCCATAGCGCTCGGTTTCCACCGAGAGCAGCTCGGGATCAAAGGTGGAAAAGTTGCCCGCTGCATCCACGCTGAGAATCGAATAGGGGCGATTCATCTCGTTCTGACGGAGCCGCTGCCCGTAGTCGATCATCTCCAGCACTTGGGTGAATTCCCGCAGTTGAATCGGGAAACCATCCCGTTGATTGCACTGCCAGAAGCGTTGCAAAAAGGTGCGGTACTGGCTTTCACGCGTCAGACCCTGCATCGACGAGCGAACGTTGACCCCTTCCTGCTCTTCCACGTTGAAGCCGATCTGGTGGATGCCCTCATCCCGCAGGAAGGCATACATCTGCTCCGGCTGACCAAGGGCTTCTTCCGTGAGCACGGCAATGGCATGGAACGGGATTCCATGGGTCTGCAGCGTGCGAATGCCGCGCATGGTGCGGGCATGGGAGCCCTGACCATTACGGAAACGCCGATGGGAATCATGGAGCGC
Organism: Synechococcus sp. HW_metabat.54; assembly: GCA_018623675.1. GTDB lineage: Bacteria > Cyanobacteriota > Cyanobacteriia > PCC-6307 > Cyanobiaceae > Synechococcus_C. The sequence goes on from JAAZVJ010000062.1 coordinate 850, forward strand.
TTCCGGCCCATCCACACTCACGCCAACCACGATGCGATTGCGCTTGAAGCACTCCGCCCAGTGGTCGTTGATCAACGTGGCATTGGTCTGGATGTGCTGCTCGATCACAACCCCTTGCCGCTGCAACTCTTCAGTGGCCTGCTGCAACCGCTGCGTGGCCTGGTCATAAAACGTGGTGGGCAGCGTCAATGGCTCTCCTGCATGCCACAGGATTGAAAGATTGGGTCCCCAATAGGGGCTCTCATAAATCCTGCTGAGCAGCAGAGGAAGCTGCTCAAGATCAAACACCCGCCGCTTCTGACGGTCGGGCAAGTAGCAGTAGCTGCAGTCGAGGTTGCAAAGGGAGGTGGCCTGGATCACCACCAGGCCAATCGGACCAAAATCAGCGGTATTCACCAGTTCGCGAACCCTCCGCGGTAGGCATTGGCGAAACCACCTCCGCCGCCGCCGTTGGCAAAACCGCGGCCGCGGCCATTGCCCCAGGCACGACCACCTCCATTCCCCCAAGCGCGAGCCAACAAATCGGGGGCCGTGGAAGCACCACCATTCAGAGAGGCCCAGGCCTCACGATCAAGTCGCTGAATGCGCTGCTCCAGAGCGTTGTCGTGATCTGGAGTGCTGTACACAGCGGCCCGACTGGACTCACAAAGCACGGCACTGGCCGCGAGTGCGGCAGCCAGGCTCACAAGGGTTGTCTTGTTCATGGCAGAGAAGAGGAAGAAAGGAACGAATCGCGGTGAAACACCCGCAGGGGTTACTGATTGCTGAATTGCGCCGTCGTCGCCAGCACGATGCGGAAGAACTTGCTGATCTGGTCATCACTCAGACCAATGGCGCTGTCTTGGCCGATCCAGCGGTTGACTTCAGAACGCACGGCTGGGTCGTTGTCGACATAGGCCCCCAGCAGCCGCCCAATCGCCAAATTGCTCACATTGAGGAGCTTGGGCGTGGCATCACCCACAACGCAGCCCACCCCTGAACGGGCATAGGCACGTTCAGGCACCACAACCGCATCAGGAGCGGTGGCCTTGTGGTTGGCCTTCAACCAAAGGCTGTCGCCTCCCAGAACCTTCACGTCACCACTCTTGAGCGCAGCCAAGGCCTGCTCAGGGCCCTCGAAAAACTTGAACTGAACGTCATCCAGCGAGGCGGCGAGCACTGTGGAAGCAACGCTGTCTTGCACCACACCGATGGTCTGCCCTTTGAGGCTGGCGGGTGTGCCGTCATTGCCCTCGGGAGCCAAAAGCCGAACCCCCCCGTTGGCAAAGGGAATGGTGTAGTCAACAGAAGTTTGACGTTCCCAGCTGAAGGCCACACCACAAGCCAGATCAGCTTCACCAGAGCGAATCTTGTCGAGGCCCTCACGCGCAGAAGCCACAGGCACCGGCTCGATGCTGAAGCTGTCGGCCTTCGCTTGAGGCGCAGTCTGCATCTGGTCTCGGATGGCCTCCAACACCACCATCGACAAGCCGTCGTAGGTGTCACCCTCTTTGGTGATCATCGGGAGTCCATCCCCGATCACAACAGCCCGAAGCGACCCCGTCTCAAATGCATTGGCGGCTGCAGCGTTGGCGGTGGCATCCGTTGCTGGCTTCTGACAGGCCACCACAGCCAAGGTCGAAAGAGCCAGTAATCCGCAGGTAGCCGTCTTACGCAAACCCATGGCGCTGTCCTTCTTAGGAGATCCGACAGACCTCAGATCTAGACAGAACGCCGAAAGTCGACCACACCCCCCAAGCAAACCTGCCCGATCGGGATCAGCTCACCCCAATCACCCAGTGACAACCCCCACCGAATGCATGCGCACATCCTCCGGACGCTTCAGCTCACCCGTCAGGATTTGCGCCTCATGGGCTGCCAGCTCCTCCAATCGCGGCACGATCACGGAACGCGGCCAGCGCTCCTCACACAACACCCAATACAAACCAAAGTGGCGCGCTTCGCTGGCAAGCAACGCCCCGTACAGGTCCCTCAGCTGAGGATCTGGGCTGTGCTCCGCCAGCAAGGCCATGCGCTCATGGCTCCGGGCCTCAATCAAACCCGCCACCAGAAACGAATCGAGCATGCGTTGGGGTTCCGGGCGCCGCACCTGTTTGGCTAAGTCGGCGCCATAGCCGGGAGACGGCAAGGGCTCGAGGTAACGCCCCCGGGACTTCAACACCTCCAACACCTGCTCGAAATGCTCCAGCTCTTCGCGCGCAAGCGGGCTGAGGGCCTCACCAAGCCCAGGCTCGCAGAGGTAGCGGAACATCAACTGAACGGCCGCCCCTGCCGCCTTCCGCTCGCAGTGCGCGTGATCGATCAACACTTCGATGGGCCGGGCAATGGCCTGGTCCACCCAGGCGGCACTGGTGGGGGCTGCCAGCCAGCGGATGCTGGCCACAGATTTTTCCAACGGTGCCTGAACCGAAACGTCCGGAGAGGAGATCACCATCAGTTCGTCCCCACCGCACGGTTTTGGAGATGGTGCACCAAAGCCTCAAGGGCGAGTCGATAGCTATCGGCACCGAAACCACAAATCACACCCACGGCGCGATCGGCCAAGTAAGACTGATGCCTGAAGGGCTCTCGCGCATGCGTGTTGCTGAGATGCAGCTCCACATAAGGGATGGCAACGCCGAGAAGGGCGTCGCGCAGGGCAATGGACGTGTGGGTGTAAGCCCCGGCATTGATCAGGATGCCGTCGAACTGGCCCATGGCCTGATGGATTCGATCCACCAGGGCACCTTCGAAATTGCTTTGAAAGCAGTCGAGGGCAACCCCTAACTCTTGAGCCTTCGCCGTGAGTGATGTTTCGATCTGAGGCAGCGTCGCGCTGCCGTAAAGCCCAGGCTCCCGCTGACCAAGCAGGTTGAGGTTGGGGCCATTGAGCAGAAGCAGGCGCATGGCCTCAGAGCGGGCTGAATGAGACCTGATCGTATCGAGACCCATCAGAAGGCCACAGCCCAGAGAGCCTCAGTGGAGACGGAAGGGAGGGTCGACTGGTAAATTCTTCGGGTGGTTCGGGTCGGTGCCCGAGTGGTTAATGGGGGCGGACTGTAAATCCGCTGGCTCTGCCTACGTTGGTTCAAATCCAACCCGGCCCATCCTCCACACGCCCTTGTAGCTCAGCGGTAGAGCACTCCCTTGGTAAGGGAGAGGTCTCGAGTTCAAGTCTCGACAAGGGCTTCCCACCATTCCTTGGCACCAGGAATGGATGTTTCAGTCACCCAAGACTCTTTGGGCGATTGAAGAATATTGACAAGAATTGCACCCCACTCTTCATAACTCAATTCAACGATCTGCTGGCGCTATTCATCGAAGATCCCAGTGGCAATCGAAGCCTTGAGGCAAAAACTCTTTTTTGCCTGTCAAGAGAGATGAAGCAAAAAGCGTTCTTCAGGAAAACGAACTAATTTTTGATTAAACCGCCCAATCCGGCATGCGTTGCCTGGTGGTCGAGGACCAAACGATCCTCCTGGATTTACTGGCCTCCGTTGTCGAAAGCTTCCCCGAGGTCCACATCGTCTTCAAGGCCGACAACGTCGCCAAGGCTCTTGATCAGGCGGCTACAGCACCCCTGGATCTCGCCATCCTCGACTTGCATCTCCCCGACGGCGAGGGCAGCGACTTAGGTACGCAACTGGTTGAACAGCATCCAAACATCCAGCTGATCATTCTTTCGGGTTCAGCTCAAGACTTCCTCTGCCCGCCCCATCTCCGCAACGCCATTCGCGCTGTCATCGACAAAACCGATGCCTTCAATGCCCTGCAGCACTGCCTTACAACGCTGATTCAACCCGCTCATGAAGGGCTGACAGAACGCCAAAAGCAGGTGTATTCCTTGATCGGAGAAGGCAAAACAACCAAAGAGATCGCCCAAATACTCGGCAGCTCCCCCTCCACTGTTGAGAGCCATCGCAAAGCGATTGCCCAACGCCTCCAGATCAGCGGCGCCGAGCTGATCCGCGCAGCAGCCCTGCATCAACATCTGCAGAAGATCGAGTGATCCACCCCAACACCCCCTCCCTGGCGACAAGGCTCACCCGCACCACAGGTTTACAGCTGCTACTCGTAGCCGGATCTTTAAGCATTTTTAGTTTCACGCTCGGACGCAACAGCGGCTTTCAGCAAAGCGAGGCGCACCGCACCAACCTGTCTGTTGTTCGCGTCTCTGAGCAACTCAGCAGAAAACTGAGCTATCCCACAATCATCAACGGGCTCAATCAAGCGGCCATTGCTGAAGATCCGAGCTTGCTCAGCGATTTCGACAAACTCAGCAGTCGGTTCTGGAGACAACTTCGCTCCTTCCCGGTCGATTACATCAACTACGGGAGTACGGACGGATCTTTTCTCGGCGTCGAGAAAAGAGGCGACGGGTCTCTGTTTCACAACGAAGACAGCCAGCGCTTTGGGCGGGGCACCTTGATGGTGCATCCACTCGACACCAAAGGGAAACGCCTGCCCCGCGAAGAGGCGATCCCAGGCATGAGCGCAAACCACGAAGAAGCTTGGTACGTGGATACCGTCAAAGCTGGCAAACCAACCTGGAGCAGCATCTACTCCTGGGAAGATTCACCTGAAACCTTCTCAATCTCTTACAACGCACCAATTTTCAATAGCAAAAAACAATTGCTTGGCGTTGTTGGAGTCGACATGGTGATCAACCAGCTGAGCACTTGGCTGCAGCAAGCATGGCGCGACAATCAAAAAGGCCTTGCACTGATTGTGGAAGCCAACGGCGACCTTGTCGCCAGCTCCAAGCCCAACACAACACTCCTAAAAGACGGCGACACGGTTCGGCGAGCCAACCTCAAGGAATTGAAGCTACCGCTCGCGAAAATCCTGCGAGAACACGTTTCCAAACCCCTAAGCGATACCAATCATTCAAACAGCAAAGGGATTGCACCAAGCAATACGAGCTTCGCCGATCATGGCAGTGACCAATTTCTCATCAAGGCCACACCGTGGGGTGAGCAATATGGGCTGAACTGGGTTCTCCTGACCGCAACACCAGCCGACCAAGAATGGACGAATGCACAACGCAATCAAATCCTATTTCTCATCATCAGCGTCACAGCTTTAACAAGCGCACTGATCATCAACCGACGCCTGATCAGCGGAATCCTCACACCCCTCACAGCCTTACGAAACGCGAGCCAATCCACCCAACGACAGATCCAAGCAAATACAACTTCAAGCCAAGAATCAACACCCCTGACCTACTGCTGCGATTTACCCCCATCAAGCACGAGCGAAATCGCAGACCTCAATGTGGCCATCCAATCCATGGTGGAAGGGTTTAACCAACTCACAGAAACCCTCAAAGAGCAAGATGAACGCGAACTCGCTGCCATGAGCGACAAGCTCAAAATCAGCCTTGAGGCAGCATCGATCGCCCATGAGATCAACCAACCGTTGAGCATCGTCCGGCTCACGGCTCAAAGTCTTCTTAAGGGTCAGGA
>JAAZVJ010000063.1 GCA_018623675.1 Synechococcus sp. HW_metabat.54
GGTTACGCCCAAACCTGGGGCTATCAACGCCTCGTCGTGATCAACCTCTTCGCCTTGATGACACCGTCGCCTTCAAGCTTGCGCCGTCATCCGCGGCCCGTGGGGAGTGCCAATGATGCGGTTCTTCTGCATTGGTTGCGTCGCTGGGCCCACCAGCTGCATTGGGATCTTTGGTTGGGATGGGGAGCGAACGGCAGCTTCAAAGGCCGGGATCAGTGGTTGCTGAAGCATTGGGCTGGTCTGCGGCGCAAGCGCTTTTCCCTTGGAGGGGGAGACGCGTTGTGTCTGGGCCGAACCCGCGGGGGGCATCCCCGCCATCCGTTGTATCTGCCCTCGTCACTCCGCCCTTTGCCCTGGCTTGCGGCGGATGACGCGTTGATTGGTCATCCTGAGACCAAGGTCTTGGCTAGTACGGTTCGTCCATGACTCGCACCCCACGTCGTTATGCCGTTTCACTCCATCTCATGGGGGGGCAGACCGAGCTGGTGCACTTCCCCACCCTTGAGCAGTTTCAGCAGTGGTATCAAGGTTTGGTGAATGCTGGCGTCAATGGTGGGTTCGTGAATGTGCCGCTCGGTGAGGAGTTAGAGGGTGAGTATCTGGTGGTGCGCCCCGATGCGGTGATCGGGCTCCGGGTGGAGCCACAATTTTCTTCCATCGATGACGCCTGAGCGGCTTGGGTTGCTATGGGGCGTCACCGTGTTTGCAGGTGCCTCTGCGCGCCTGATCGCGGCGTTGTCGGGCCTTCCTGGCGTTGTGTTGCTGCTGCTCTCCGGGCTGTTGATCGGCCGCTCCGGTTTGGGGTTGGTGGAGCCTCTGGATTTAGGTCAGGGACTGGCCACCGTGGTGGGTCTTTTGGTGAGCCTGGTGCTGTTTGATGGCGGGCTCAATCTCCGTCTTCCTGGCGACACCATCAAGGCCACAGTGCTGCGCATTTCAGTGGTGCGGCTGTTGTTGTCACTCGGTGCCGCTTTGCTGGCGGCCCATTGGTTGGCCGGTTTGAACTGGTCAGTGGCGGCGGTGTACAGCGCCATCGTTTTGGCCACAGGCCCCACAGTGGTGACGCCGTTGATTCAGCAGATCAGGCTGGCATCACCACTTGGGGATGTGTTGGAGGCCGAGGGCCTGCTGCTTGAACCCGTGGGCGCTGTGCTCGCTCTCCTTCTCCTGGAGTTGTTGTTGGGCAATCTGCATGGTTGGAGGGAGCTGGCCTATGGCCTGTTGGCCCGCTTAGGAGGCGGTGTGGTGATCGGCTTGGCGGCCGGTTGGTTGTTATCAGAAGTCCTGAGGCGTCTTCGTCCCGATCCTTCCGTGGGCCTTCGCTTGCAAATCACCTTGGGCGTGCTGTTTCTGATGTTTGGTGCCTGCGAATGGCTCCTGCCTGAATCTGGGCTGCCCGCTTCCGTTGCGGCAGGCGTGGTCGTGGGGCGCCGGCCCTCGACCCAGGCGGCTCAACTCGATGAGGTGATTCGTGAGTTGGCACGTCTTGCCATCACCATGCTGTTTCCGCTTCTGGCGGCCGATGTCTCCTGGGCTGAGCTGAGCCCGTTGGGCTGGGGTGGTGTGAGTTGCGTGTTGGTGCTGATGTTGGTGGTGCGCCCTCTGGCGGTGGCGGTGGCCACAGTCGGTCAGCCCTTGGATTGGCGCCAGAAGTTGTTCATGGGTTGGTTGGCTCCCCGCGGGATTGTGACCGCTGCTGTGGCCTCGTTGTTCGCCATTCGTCTCGAACAGGCGGGTGTGCTGGGAGCTGGTCGCCTGCAGGGCTTGGTCTTTCTCACCATCCTGATGACCGTGGGCCTGCAGGGGCTGACAGCCCAGCCCCTGGCCAAAGTGCTTGGTTTGGTGGATTCAGGGTCTGACCCAGCCGGTTCAGAGGCAGCGGCTGAGACGCTGCCGATCGCACCCGAGGCGGGCCAGTAGGCCCCAGGTGGTCATCAGGTCTGGACCCTGGAGCCGGCCAAGCAGTGCAGCCCGCAACGTTTTCATCAAGACGCCTTTTTTGACGCCGGCGGCCTTCACGGCATCACCGAGAAGCTGCTGGCCTCTGGCCATGTCAACACCATCCCAGGGTTCGGCTTCAAGGGCCGCATGCAACGCCTTGAGTGCATCACAGGCTCCGTCGACCGAAAGCTGCTGCTGGGCGTCACTTTCCAGCGGTGGTTCGTTGAAGAAGGGGGCGGCCTGTTCGATCCCGTCTTTGAGCAGGGTCAACGAGGGGCCCAGGAGCTCTGCAAGGTCAAGACGCCAGCTTTGGTCTGCAGGCAACGTCCAGCCCTGCTCTGTCCAGAGGGGCTCGAGGCTGTTGAGCAGTGCTTCAGGACTGAGCTCATGCAGCACCTGGGCATTGAGCCAATTGAGCTTGTCCCAATCGAAGCGGGCACCAGCTTTGTTGACCCGATCGAAGGAGAACACTTCGGCTGCCTGCTGCAGGGTGAAGCGTTCTTCCATTCCTTCCGGGACAGACCAGCCCAGCAGGGTCATGTAATTGGCAATCGCCTCTGCTGTGTAACCCATCGATCGGAAATCATTGATCGACGTCACGCCATCTCTTTTCGAGAGCTTGCGGCCTTCCCCATTCAGGATCAGGGGTGCATGGGCGAAGGTTGGTAGCGGCAAGTCCAGGGCTTGGTAGAGCAGGAGTTGCTTTGCCGTGTTGGCGATGTGGTCTTCGCCTCGAATCACATGGGTGATCGCCATCGCGGCGTCGTCAACGACCACCACAAGGTTGTAGAGAGGATCTCCAATCTGGTCGGCTGGAGCTCGGCGTGCGACCACCATGTCGCCGCCAAGGTCGGCACCCCGCCAGCTCATGGGACCGCGCACAAGATCGGTCCAGCGAATTTCAGCCTGGTCGTCAATGCGGAAGCGGATGACGGCCTCACGCCCTTCTGCTTGGAACGCTGCTTCTTGTTCAGGCGTCAGATGGCGGTGGCGGTTGTCGTAGCGAGGAGCCTGATTGGAGGCTTTTTGAGCCTCACGCATGGCGTCCAATTCCTCTTCGTTGGCGTAGCAGCGGTAGGCCAAGCCCTGATCCAGCAGGGTTTGGATGGCGGCGCGATGCTTTTCGACCTGTTCGCTCTGGATAACGGGCTCTTCATCCCAATCAATGCCGAGCCACTGAAGCCCTTCCAGGATGTTTTGCGTGAACTCAGGTTTCGACCGTTCCTTATCAGTGTCTTCGATTCTTAAAAGAAAGGAACCACCCTGATGACGCGCGTAGAGCCAGTTGAAAACTGCCGTTCTCGCCGTACCGATGTGAAGGGTTCCGGTTGGGCTTGGAGCCAGACGAACGCGAACCGACACTTGGGTGTGGGAATTTGGAACGGGACCGACGGGGCTCGAACCCGCAACTTCCGCCGTGACAGGGCGGTGCTCTAACCAATTGAACTACGGTCCCAGGTGCAGCCACTCAAGAGAACCAAGCTCTTGCGGATGCCCTGTGTCGCTTGCGCGACCAAGAAAGTATCGACCTCAGCCCTGCCCTCCGTCAACCAACTGGTAAGAACGGCTGTTTTATGCGGGTTGCGGGTGAAATTGTGCAGCCCCTTCACACCTGCTTTTTTTAGCAGTCGTGGCAGTGCTTAATGGCTCGAACAGGTCCCGTGGGGGGGGTGAGGCCCGAGCCATGCTTTCGCTTGAAGCCTTACGCATGTTCGACACCACCGTCTGGCTGCGGTCAGGGGATAAGGCAGCGCAGCGACTGCACTGTTCTCAGAGCACGGTGTCGCGCAACAACGTGGAGACCTTGGGTTTGTTTGGGCTCGCCCTTGAACGGGTTCGCGGCGAGTGGCAGCTGGAAGGAGACAGCACGCTGCTTTTGATGGAGCGTCGTGTGCACCAGCGCAAGCGATTGCTTCAGGAGGAGGGCAGTCACCCTTTACGCATCGAGGCCAATTTTTGGGCGGCGCCGGCTTTCCTCGATCCCCTCCCAGAGGGCTGGGAAGGAGGGGCCTGGGATCATCTGGGCATGGAACGTCCGCTTCAATTGCTGCGAGAGCGGGTGATTGACGCCTGGATCGGTAGCTATCAACCGGATTTGCCTGAGCATGATCCGGAGCTCTGTGTGATCGACCTTTGTCGTGCTCCTGTTTACCTCGTAGCCGCGGCTGATCACCCTTTGACCGAACGCTGTGGTTTGACAGCGGCGGATTTGGATCCCTATCCAAGCCTTGCACTGCCCGCAGGGATGTTTCCCAAAACAGAAGCTCATTTGCGCTCCCATGGTTTGTGGCAAAGCCGCGTTCGCATGAAGCGTTACCGCCCGGAGCTGTGGCTGGGTCGCACAGAAGATCAGGTGACTCTTACCTATGCCACCTCACTGGCTCTCGAGATGCTGCCAGGATTGGTGCGTCTTGACTACGACCTTGGGCTGCAGAGCGCTGAATCTCTAGTGGTAAGACGTGATCTCATCGATCACGCCTCGATTCAAAGGCTCCATCAATGGCTGGTGCACCGATGTGAGTGGCTGACAGATCGGTTCGCGGATCTCAACGTGGTGATGGACATCACCTCATAAAAAAAGCCCTGCCATGGGCAGGGCTTAAAAGTTGAGTTGCTGCTCAAGGACGGAAGCCTGCGGGTTCAATCAGGCGTACCTGATTGCCACGAGCCGTAAATTCACGGCCTTGATCGCTCTGAACGACAACACGGCCACCGGACTTGACGCGAATCACCCGTGCTCGAACCCAGCCAAGGGCTGCTGACTCGAGCACCTTCACAACATCACCAGGTTGAAGATCCAACTCCATGCTCGAACTCAGGAAAGTACATGAGGGGCCATCGGACGCGCCGTGGAGGACTCGAACCCCCGACATCAGGTTTTGGAGACCTGCGTTCTACCAACTGAACTAACGGCGCAAGGCGATGGACCCCTCGACCATCGCAAAGCAATGGTTTGTGGACGAGGAGAGGCCGAAGCCTCAGCGGTCGAAGCGCTGCTTCACGCGAGTGGCCTTGCCCACCCGGTCCCGCAGATAGAAAAGCTTCGCCCTGCGCACTTTACCGCGACGCTCGACCTTGATGGAGTCGACTTGGGGGCTGTGCAGCATGAAAACACGCTCAACACCGATTCCCTGGAAGATGCGGCGAACGGTGATGGTTTCATTCACGCCACCGTGGCGCTTGGCGATGACCACGCCCTCATAGGGCTGAACACGCGTTTTATTGCCTTCAGTGATGCGCACACCAACGCGAACGGTGTCACCGACATAGATGTCGGGAAGTTCAGACTTCTGTTGAGCCGATTCGAACTGACGAATCAGATCTTGGGCGCTGAGTTTCACGGTCGGTGCAGTGCTCTTTGCCTTGGCAGGAGCATCAGCGACAGCTACATCACTGGTTGCCACATCAGTGGCTTCTTCCGTTACGGAAGTCTCTTTCGGATCCGCTGCCATCCCAGCTCCGGGTAATCACGCCAAACAACCAGCTTACCCCTTCGCCTTCCCCTCCTCCCCTGCCTGACCTTTAGAGCGCCGAAGCTGTTGCCATGCCATGGCGGCACCCGTGATCAACATCCACAACAGGCCGAGGCCATTGAGCAGCACCACGAACGGCTCCAGCTGTGGACCCAGCCATTCCCCCTCATGCAGGGTCATTAGCCAATGGGCCTGATCGCGATTGAGCCCTCCCCAGTCGCGGGCGAGGCGATAGCCCACCCCTGTGGTGGTGCTGATGAAAAGGGGAAGCAAAACAAAAGGAGCCACCCAACGATGCAGCTGACGGATGCTGCGCAGCCACCGCATCGTCTCTCTCCCCAAGCTGCAGATATTGATAGCGTGAATTCAGGACCGTGGTGTTGGACGCGGACCTCAGCACCGCCCGCAACGGCATCCCAGTCCCCTCTTCGCCCATCCGATGAATCTGTTCGCTGATCTTCTGGCCGCATCCAATGGTGCGAAAGCCACTGCCACTGGGCCTCGTATTCAGCAACGTCGTGGTGTTGAGGTGAAATCAGCCCGCGAATTGAAAATCATGGCTGAGGCCAGTCGCATCGTGGCCACGGTTTTGCGGGAAATCATGGCCTCCGTCGAGCCTGGCCAGACCACTGGTGATCTGGATGCCCTGGCCGAACGTCGGATTCGGGAAATGGGTGCCACCCCAAGTTTCAAGGGTTATCACGGCTTTCCCGCCAGCATTTGCGCCAGCATTAATA